>NZ_JBHYWP010000177.1:0-6197 GCF_042751845.1 Streptomyces sp. NPDC059398
CCACCCACACCCCCACCCCGCCCCCCCCACCCACACCCCCCCCCCCCCACCTCTCTGTCCGCTTACGGTCGTCCCGCTGCGAGTCGCCGTCACCCACGGCGACTGCCTGAAGGGAGACCGGGGGTGTGCTCATGCGGACAGGACTGCTTACGGACGGTGGCTATCCGTATGCGACAGGTGAGTCGCGGCTCTGGTGCGACCGGCTGGTGCGCGGTCTCGGCCGGCACGAGTTCGACGTCTACGCACTGAGCCGCAGCGCCCACCAGGAGGCATCCGGCCGAGTGGAACTGCCGCCCCAGGTACGGCGGGTGCGCACCGCGCCGCTCTGGACCGCGCCCCCGGCGGGCCGCTCCTACGGGCGCCGCGACCGGCGCCGCTTCGCCGCGCACTTCGGCGCGCTCGCGGCGGCCGTCTGCGGCGGCGGGCCGGACTTCGCCGACGGCCTCTACGGCCTGGCCGAACTGGCCAGGGAGCGCGGCGGGCTGCAGACGGCGCTCCGCTCCGAGACCGCCGTACGCGCCCTGGAGTCCGCCTGCCGCGCGCCCGGCGCGAGCCGCACCGTGCAGGCCGCCGGGCTCCCCGACCACCTGGCCTTCACCGACCTCCTCGAACGCGCGCTGCGGCCGCTCTCCCTCGACTGGTACACCGACGACACCTTGGGGGCCGCCGACCTCTGCCACGCCACGGCGGGCGGCACGGCCGCGCTGCCCGGGCTGCTGGCCAAACGCTTTTTCGGGGTGCCGCTGCTGGTCACCGAGTACGGCGTCCAGATCCGCTCGCACTTCCTCGCGGGCGGCGGCCGGAGCGCGCCGGTGCGGGCACTGCTCGCCGCCTTCCACCGCGCGCTCGCCGCCGAGGTGTACGGACAGGCCGCGGTGATCACCCCGGGCAATACGCACGCCCGCCGCTGGCAGGAGAAGTGCGGCGCCGACCCGGCGCGGCTGCGCACGGTCTACCCCGGCATGGAGGCCGCACGCTTCGCCGCCGTGGGGGACGGCGCGGACACCGGCGATCCGGCGACGCTGGTCTGGGTCGGGCGCATCGAGCCCGCCAAGGACCTGGTCTCGCTGCTGCACGCCTTCGCCGAGGTGCGCAGGGAGGAACCGGACGCGGTGCTGCGGATCGTCGGGGCGCCCGCCGACGGCCCCGAGGGCGCGGCCTATCTCGCCCACTGCCGGGCGCTGGCCGCCCAGTTGTTCCCGGACGAGGCGCCCGGTGCGCACGCCGTCGGCTGCAACCCCGTGGCCTTCGAGGGGATCGGGGGCCCCGGCGCCCCCGAACTCGCCGACGCCTATGCGGGGGGCGGGGTGGTGGTGCTCTCCAGCGTGGTGGAGGGGTTCCCGGTGAGCCTGGTGGAGGCGATGTTCTGCGGCCGGGCGACGGTCTCCACGGATGTCGGGGCCGTGGTCGAGGTCATCGGCGGCACCGGACTCGTGGTGCCACCGCGCAACCCCAGGGCGCTCGCCCATGCCTGCCTCGCGCTGCTGCGTGATCCCGCGCGCCGGGAGCGGCTGGGTGCGGCGGCGCGTGCGCGGGCGCTCGAACTGTTCACGGTCGAGCAGAACCTCGCGGCATTTCACAGCATTTACCTCGATCTGATCTCCCACTCGCCGGTCCGGCGTACGCCGGAGCACGACACCGGGACTCCCCGGCCCTTCGCCCATCCGGCCGAGTCGCACGTCCGGGGCAGCTGGGCGGCCGGGAGCGGCGCCGGCCCCACCGCGTTCCGTACCCCGAGCTGGGTGGAGCCGGAGTGCGCCCCCGGTAGGGGCCCGGCCTCCGGCACGGCCGGGGCGCGGGAGGAGGACGTACCGGCGGGAGACGTACCCGCGGAGCAGGTACCGGCGGACGGGGCGCCGGGGCCGCGGGCTGCCGGTGTGGTGGCCGCGATGGGGGAGGGCGGCCGATGAACGGGCCCCGTCCACAGCCCGGCGCCGACGCGTGGGGCGACCGCTCGGAAGCCGTACTCGGTGACGCGGGGCTGCCGGAACCCCCCGCGCGCAAGGGCGTACGCGGTCCCGCCGACCCCGTGAGGGCGTTGATGCACCGCCACCGCGAGCTGTGCGAGCAGGCCGTCGACCCGCTGGAGATCGCCGCCGGTCTCGAAGCGCACGGGATCACCGACCGGACCGCGGCCCGCTTCCGGCACCGCGACGTCTTCTCGCTCGCCGACGAGCTGTACGCCCGGATCCCCCGGGACACGGAGGCCGACGGCGCGGGACCGGAGCGGGGGCGGGCCGCCGTTCCCCGTGCTCCCTTCGACGGGCTGCTGCCCGGCGCCTGCGCCGTCGCGACCGTCACCGGGGCCGGACTGGTCCACGGCGGCGGCAGGCTCGCGGTCATGGCGGCGGGCGCGGCCCTCACCGGGCTCGCCCTCGCCGTCACCCTGCGCCGGGGCCCGCTGCGCGCCAGGGGGCGCACCATCCCCGCCGCGCGCCTGTACGTCTGCTGGCTGATCGGCTACGCGCTCTGCGGCGACGGGCTGCTCGACCAGTTCCAGCGCGGCGGCCCGGACGGGCCGTGGCCGCTCTCCGGCACCGCGGTGGCGGGTCTCGCCGTGGCCGTCGCACCCGCCGCCTGGTGTGTCCGGCTCTTCGCGCAGCTCGCCGGGCGGAAGCTCGCGACCAGCCGGGGCACCGCGGAGTTCACGGCCCGCACCCGGCCGCTGGTGGCCGCGGTCACCCTGCTGTACGCGGCCGTGCCCGCCGCCCTGTTGCTCGTGCCGGGCTTCAGCGCGGGAGCGGCGGCGCTCGCCGTCCTGCTCCTCCTCTCCCGGCTGCTCACCGTCCACGGACGCCCCGACGGCGCCGCCGCCGCGCTCGCCACCGCCTGTGCGGGGGAGGCGCTCGCCCTGGCCTCCGTCCTCATCGGCCGCCTCCCCGGCTGCCGCTTCGTCGCCGGGCCCGTCGACACCCTGGGCCCGGCGGCCGTGTCCGCCGTCGTCTGCGGAACGGCGGCGCTCGCCCTGCTGGTGCACGCCACGGCCGCACTCTCCCGCGCATCGGCGCACACCTGAACCGGCGGCCGGCCACGAGCCGGACCGCCCCACCGAACTCCCGCGGAGCCGACGCCGCGGGCCGGCCACCCCGCAACACCGGTCACACCTCACCCCGTAACACCTCAGAAGGAGAACGAATAATGAGCCCCGAACCCTCAGCCCCGACCCGTCGGTACCGAGAGGCGGCCGCGCGATGAGGGTGCTGCTGCTCGGAGCCAACGGATACCTCGGCCGCTATGTGGCCGACCGCCTGCTCGCCGACCCCGCCGTGCACCTCACGGCCCTCGGACGCGGCGACGACGCCGACGTCCGCTTCGACCTCGCCAGCGGCAGTCCGGGAGCGCTCACCCGCTTCCTGGACGCCGTCCACCCCGGGGTCGTCATCAACTGCGCCGGTGCCACCCGCGGCGGTGCCCGCGATCTGACCCGGCACAACACGGTCGCCGTCGCGTCCGTCTGCGAGGCGCTGCGCCGCAGCACCTGCAACGCCCGGATGGTGCAGCTCGGTTGCGCCGCCGAGTACGGGCCGAGCCAGCCCGGCTCGTCCACCGCCGAGGACGCGGTCCCGCGCCCCGGCGGCCCGTACGGGGTCTCCAAGCTGGCCGCCAGCGAGCTGGTGCTCAACTCGGGCCTCGACGCGATCGTCCTGCGGGTCTTCTCACCGGTCGGCCCCGGCACCCCCGCGGGCTCCCCGCTGGGCAGGCTCGCCGAGGCGATGCGCCGGGCGATGCAGGCAGGGGACAAGGAGCTGAAACTCTCCGGGCTCGGTGTCCAGCGGGACTTCGTCGACGTACGGGATGTGGCGCGCGCCGTCCACGCGGCCTCGCTCTCCGCCGCCCAGGGCATCGTCAACATCGGCACCGGCCATGCGGTGAAGCTGCGCGACGCCGCCGCCGTCCTGGCCAGGGTCGCCGGATTCGGCGGCCAGCTCCACGAGTTGGACGCGCCCCAGCACCGCCACGCGGGCCTGGTCGCACCCCGGCCGTCCGAACCGGTCATGGAACATCTGGCCGCGCCCTCCCCGTATCCGGACGGCTGCGGCGGCTGGCAGCAGGCGGACGTACGGACCGCGCGCGACCGGCTCGGCTGGCGCCCGCGCATCAATCTGGAGGAGTCGCTCGCGGACATCTGGATGGAGGCGGCATGCCGTATCTGACCCCGGCCGCGACCCTCTCCGCCGAACTGGGCTTCGGTGTACCGGGGTACGCGCATCCGCTGGTCGCACCGGTCGAATGGGCCGAACTCACCCGCCCGGGAACGCCGTTGCACTGGGTCGTGCTCAATGTCGCGGGCGGTCCCGGCGCCCGGCCCGACCCGCACTGCCTGGCGGCGGCGGGCCGGCTCCGGAACGCGGGGACCCGGGTGCTCGGCCATCTCGACATGGCCCACGGCGCCCGCCCCTTCGGCGAGCTGATCGCGGAGGCCCACCGCTTCACCGACTGGTACCGCACCGAGGGGTTCTTCCTCGACCGGGCCCCGGCCGGGCGGTCCGATCTGCCCGAGACCCGGCGGATCACGGACGCGCTCAGGTCGGTGACCGGCTCCGGCGGCCGTCTCGTGCTCGGGCACGGCGTCCACCCGTACCCCGGATACGCCGAGACCGCCGACCAGTTGGTCACCTTCAGCGGGCCCTGGACGGAGTACCGCTGGTCGCAGGTGGCGGAGTGGACCGCGGAGTACGACCCTTCGCGGTTCGCCCACTTCGTGCACGGCGTCCCGCGCACCCATCTGGAGGAGGCCGTCCGGATCGCCCGCTGGCAGGGAGCGGGGACGATCTTCTTCACCGACAGGACCGACCCGGCCGACAGGACCGGCACGACCGAAAGCTCCGAGAACGCGCCGTTCGAGGCGCTGCCCGGCTACTGGGACGAAATCGTCTCGCGGATCGGACCTGGTGTCTCGGAATGAGAAGGGGCGTGGCAGTGTTACGGAAGAACCATCGTACGTAGATACCGACCAACGGAGTCCCCGTGTCGCTGCCACCCCTGGTCGAGCCAGCTGCTGAACTCACCGTCGATGAGGTCCGCAGGTACTCCCGCCACCTGATCATCCCCGACGTGGGGATGGACGGGCAGAAGCGGCTGAAGAACGCCAAGGTGCTCGCCGTGGGCGCGGGCGGCCTCGGCTCGCCCGCCCTCATGTACCTGGCCGCGGCCGGGGTGGGCACGCTGGGCATTGTGGAGTTCGACGAGGTCGACGAGTCGAACCTGCAGCGCCAGATCATTCACAGCCAGGCCGACATCGGCCGCTCCAAGGCCGAGTCGGCCAAGGACACGGTCCTCGGGATCAACCCCCTGGTGAACGTGGTCCTTCACCAGGAGCGGCTTGAGGCCGAGAACGTGATGGACATCTTCTCCCAGTACGACCTGATCGTGGACGGCACGGACAACTTCGCCACCCGCTACCTGGTCAACGACGCGTGCGTGCTGCTCAAC
Organism: Streptomyces sp. NPDC059398; assembly: GCF_042751845.1. Lineage (NCBI taxonomy): Bacteria > Bacillati > Actinomycetota > Actinomycetes > Kitasatosporales > Streptomycetaceae > Streptomyces > Streptomyces sp. NPDC059398. The sequence goes on from NZ_JBHYWP010000177.1 coordinate 5,434, forward strand.
AAGCCGTACGTCTGGGGCTCGATCTACCGCTTCGACGGCCAGGCGTCGGTCTTCTGGTCCGAGCACGGCCCCTGCTACCGCTGCCTCTACCCGGAGCCGCCGCCCCCCGGCATGGTCCCCTCCTGCGCCGAGGGCGGCGTGCTCGGCGTGCTCTGCGCGTCGATCGGCTCCATCCAGGTCAACGAGGCGATCAAGCTGCTCGCGGGCATCGGTGACCCGCTGGTCGGCCGGCTGATGATCTACGACGCCCTGGAGATGCAGTACCGCCAGGTCAAGGTCCGCAAGGACCCCGACTGCGCGGTCTGCGGTGAGAACCCGACCGTCACCGAGCTCATCGACTACGAGGCCTTCTGCGGTGTCGTGTCCGAGGAGGCCCAGGAGGCGGCGGCCGGTTCGACGATCACTCCCAAGCAGCTCAAGGAGTGGATCGACGCCGATGAGAAGATCGAGATCATCGATGTCCGCGAGCCGAACGAGTACGAGATCGTCTCGATCCCGGGCGCGAAGCTGATCCCGAAGAACGAGTTCATCATGGGCACCGCCCTGTCGGACCTTCCGCAGGACAAGAAGATCGTCCTGCACTGCAAGACGGGCGTCCGCTCGGCCGAGGTGCTGGCCGTGCTGAAGTCCGCGGGCTTCGCGGACGCCGTCCATGTGGGCGGCGGCGTGATCGGCTGGGTCAACCAGATCGAGCCCGAGAAGCCGGTCTACTAGGCCGGTCCGCCAGGAACCTATTTCCGCCGCAGGGGGCGGCCCGCACATCC
>NZ_JBHYWP010000178.1:0-6102 GCF_042751845.1 Streptomyces sp. NPDC059398
GCCCGTCGCTCCCACCCCCGTACCGGCCCCGGTCGGTTCAGCGCCGGCTCGATCGGGGCGGTCGGTTCAGTGCCGGACGGTACGGTACGGCTGGCTCACCGTCGGCCGGTTCGGTACGACCGGGTCAACCTCCGGGTTCAGCGTCGGCGGCGACGGTGCCGACGGCAGGGGTGGGGCGGCTGGTCCGACGCCGGGTGCGGCAGACGGCGCCTGACCTCCGCCATGCCCTCACCGAGATCCGAGAGCCTGATACTCATGGCGCCCACGACCCGGTTCGTGGCGTCGAGCCGTCGGTCCAGGTCGTCCAGCCGACGCGACATCCGCGCCAGTACGGGACCCAGTTCCCGCAGCGCGGGACCGACCTCGCTCATCGCGGATTCGAGCTGAGTGAGGCGGTGGCCGAGCCCGCCGTCGTCCGAGCGGGGGGCCGGTACGGATGCCGTGTGCTGCTCCTCGGTGTCGAGGAGGTAGCTCCGCACCCGGCGGGCAACTTCGCTGTCGCGCAGCAGCATGGCGATGTTGAGGACGGTGCGGCGCGTGTGAACCGTGAGGCCCGAACGGGGCTGTGGATAACTCAGTCCGTGCGAGTGAAAGGGGGACAGGTTGTCCCCCTTGAATCCTTCGAGGTCAGAGCCGTGCAGGACGCGCAGTCCGTTTGATGTGAGCTCCTCTCGGTGGCGTTGGGCCAACTTCTTGATGACCTCTGTGGATACTTCGAAGTACCGCGCCACGTCTTGTGTGCGGAGGTGAATTCCGTCCGGCAACAGTGCGAGCGCCTTGACCTTGTCCAGGACGTCGACACGCCCCAGATGGTCCGCGCGTAGCGCTCGCGATTCGAGCAGGGCGATTTCGGTTGGCATGGATGAGCCTGCCGTTCATGGTCGATGAGTGCATGACAGAAACGGCCCTCTCCCCGGGCTTCAGGGGTGGAGATCCGCTCATCTACGTCACGTACTCAATGACCGGCCCGGCTTCCGCCCCCGGCACCGGCACTCCCCGACTTCACGCGCTCTCGTCGCCTCGAACCCCAGTTGCCTCCACGCTCCCTGACCAACGACCCGACTGTCGTACAAGTCACGCACGCCAGGCACACCGCGCAGGCACACCGCGCAGGCCCCCGCGTGCCGGACCGTTCGGCGGCTGCTCTAGACCCGGCGGTCCCGGGCCGCGAACAGGCCCACCACCAGCGCCACCGCACACACCCCGAGGACCAGGGCGATCGGCAGGGTCCAACTGCCCGTCGCCTGGTACACGGCGCCTGCCGTCAGCGGGCCGACCGCGGCCAGGAGGTAGCCGACCGTCTGTGCCATCCCGGACAGCCGCGCCGCGGTCTGCGCGTCGCCCGACCGCAGCACGATCAGGGTCAGGGCCAGCCCCACCGCGCCGCCCTGTCCGACACCCAGCACCGCCGACCAGAGCCAGGCACCCGATACCGGGGCGACCATCAGGCCCGCGTAGCCGACCGCGACCATCGAGGTGACCAGCACGATCAGCGGACGCTGACTGCGCATCCGGCCGGCGAGCAGCGGCACCCCGAAGGCCCCGGCGACCTGGATCAGGTTGTTGAACGCGAAGATCACGCCCGCTGCCGACCGGCTCATCCCGTGATCCGTGAAGATGGTCGGCATCCAGGCGATCAGCACGTACGACCAGAGCGACTGGAGACCCATGAAGAGCGTGACCTGCCAGGCCAGCGCCGAGCGCCAGATGCTCCTGGCCGGTCCGGTGCCGGCGGGTGCGACACGCACCTCGTGGCCGGTACGTCCGCGGGCGATCAGTACCTGGGGCAGCCATGCCACGGCGGCGACCGCGGCGAGCAGCGACCAGAAGGCCAGCGACGCCTGCCAGCTGTTCCCGAACGCCTTCTCCAGCGGGACCGAGGCCGCGGCGCACAGCGTGGCACCGCCGATCATCGCGCCCGTGTAGACGGAGGTCATCGACGCGGCCCGGTCGGGGAAGTCCCGCTTGATGAGCCCCGGCATCAGGACGTTCAGCAGCGCTATCGCGGTGCCGGCCAGCACTCCGCCGCCGTACAGGGCGAACACCGACGGCAGGACCCGGACCAGGATGCCGACGCCGAGCAGGACGAGCGCACACAGCAGGACCACTTCGGTACCGAACCGGCGGGCCAGCCAGGGCGCGATCACGGCCCCGACCCCGAGGAACAGCACCGGGACGGATGTGACCAGGCTCGACGCCGTCGACGAGAGCCCGAACGTGTCGCTGATCTCCCCGATCAACGGTGACACGCTCGCCAGCGCCGCCCGCATGTTGAGCGAGGCCAGCACGATGCCGACGAGCAGCACCACGGGGTGCGCGATCAGGGCGCGCCGTGCGGCGACACCTTCGGGGGATTGCCGGACGTCGGCCTCCGCGTCGGGAAGCATGTGGCCCAGGTCGAGCTGGTTCAGATCGAGCTGGTTCAGGTCGAGCTGGTCCGGGTCGAGCTGGTCCGGGTCGGGGCGGGACACGTCAGGTACCTCTCAGTGTTTCTGCGCGGTGCTGCTGCTGTGCAGCGGTTCTGTTCGTACGCCGACCAGCCGGCGGACAACGTCCATCGGCACCTGGAGCAGTGCGCGGGCCGCCTGCTCGGCCGCCGCCGGGTCGCCGCTCTCGACGGCGTCGACCAGGGCTTCATGAGCGGCGAAGTCGATCGGCGGCATCTCCCGGTCGCCAAGGGCGGCGACCAGGGACTCATGCATCTGGGTCGAGAAGAAGCGGTACACCTCGGCGAACGTGGCGTTGTGCGTGGCCTCGACCACCCCGAGGTGGAAGGCGAGATCGGCGTCGGCCGCACGGTCGCCCTGCTCGTGGAGGGTGGCGAGGGCTTCCCGTAGCCCTTCGAGGTCCGCCGCCTCCCTGCGGACGGCCGCCAGCCTGGCGGCCTCCGTCTCCAGGGCGACCCGCAGCTCCAGGATGTCCAGCACCCCCGCATGGCTCATCGTGCGGAGCACGGCGGAGGGGTCGGCGGTGGAGCGTACGAAGGTGCCGTTGCCCTGGCGGGACTCCAGGAGTCCGGCGTGTACCAGGACCCGCACCGCCTCGCGGACGGTGTTGCGCCCCACGCCGAGCTGTTCGGCGAGGTCGTGCTCGGTGGGGATGCGGTCGCCCACGGACCACTCCCCGCCGGCCAGCTGGTCCCGTAGCTGCTGGACGACGGTGTCCACGAGGGAGTGCCGTCCTGCCGTACGCAGTGCCATGTCGTCGCCCCGTGTTCGTCCTCACGATGGTGTCCGCGATATCCGGTCACCCGGTTGCCCAGTCATCCTACAACTACCTGCCTGCGGCCATCACTCACCCAGCCGACCAGGACCGGTCACCCCGCCCCGGTCAGCCCCGCAGCAGCCGCTCCAGCGTCACGGCGATGCCATCGTCCTCGTTGGACAGGGTGACCTCGTCGGCCACGGCCTTCAGGGAGTCGTGGGCGTTGGCCATCGCCACCCCGTGCGCCGCCCAGCCGAACATCGGGATGTCATTGGGCATGTCCCCGAAGGCGATCGTGTCCGCGGCCGTGAGCTTCAGCCGCCGGGCGGCCAGCGACAGACCCGTCGCCTTGCTCAGCCCCAGCGGCAGGATCTCCACGACGCCCTCGCCCGCCATGACCACGTCCACCAGATTCCCGACGCACTGCCGTGCGGTGTCCGCCAGCGCGTCGTCGCTCAGCTCCGGGTGCTGTATGTAGACCTTGTTGACCGGGTCGGACCACAGGTCGTCCCGGCTGTCGAAGCCGGCCACCGGGAGCGTGCCCTCGTTCAGCCGGTAGTCGGCGCTCACCAGCACCTCGCCGTCGAGCCCGTCCCGGCTTGCCGCCACCGCCAGCGGTCCGGTCTCCGTCTCGATCTTGGCGAGCGCGACAGCGGCCAGCCGGCGGTCCAGCGTGACGGAGGTGAGCAGCCGGTGCTCCCCCGCGTGGTACAGCTGCGCCCCCTGCGCGCACACCGCGAGGCCCTCGTAACCGAGGCCGTCGAGGATGGGCCGGGTCCATGGCACCGCGCGCCCCGTGACGACGATGTGCGCGGCCCCCGCCGCGGTCGCCTCGGCGAGTGCGGCGCGGGTGCGCTCCGAGACCGAACCGTCGTCGTGCAGCAGCGTGCCGTCGAGGTCGGTCGCGATCAGCCGGTAGGGGTGAGCGGGATTCGTCACTTCGACGCGGGCTCCAGAGTCTCTCGTCCGCCGAGGTAGGGCCGCAGTACCGGCGGGACCCGGACCGAGCCGTCGGCGAGCTGGTGGTTCTCCAGGATCGCCACGATGGTGCGCGGTACGGCGCAGAGCGTGCCGTTGAGGGTGGCCAGCGGCTGGACCTTCTTGCCGTCACGCATCCGGACCGACAGGCGCCGCGCCTGGAAACCGTCGCAGTTGGACGCCGACGTCAGCTCGCGGTACTTGCCCTGCGTCGGGATCCACGCCTCGCAGTCGAACTTCCTGGAGGCCGATGCCCCGAGGTCGCCGGTGGCCACGTCGATCACCTGGAAGGGCAGTTCGAGGCTGGTCAGCCACTGCTTCTCCCATGCCAGGAGCCGCTGGTGCTCGGCCGCCGCGTCGTCGGGGTGGACGTACGAGAACATCTCGACCTTGTTGAACTGGTGCACCCGGAAGATTCCCCGGGTGTCCTTCCCGTAGGTGCCGGCCTCGCGGCGGTAGCAGGGCGAGTACCCCGCGTAGCGCAGCGGCAGTTCGCCGGCGTCGATGATCTCGTCCATGTGGTACGCGGCGAGCGGGACCTCGGAGGTGCCGACCAGGTAGTAGTCGTCCTTCTCCAGGTGGTAGACGTTCTCGGCGGCCTGGCCGAGGAAGCCGGTGCCCTCCATGGCGCGCGGACGGACCAGCGCGGGCGTCAGCATGGGGATGAACCCGGCCTCGGTGGCCTGGGCGACCGCCGCGTTGACCAGGGCCAGTTCGAGCAGCGCGCCGATGCCGGTCATGTAGTAGAAGCGCGAACCCGAGACCTTCGCACCGCGCTCCGTGTCGATGGCCCGCAGGGCCTCGCCGAGCTCCAGATGGTCCTTGGGCTCGAAGCCCTCGGCCGCGAAATCACGGATGGTGCCGTGCGTCTCCAGGACGGTGAAGTCCTCCTCGCCGCCGACCGGGACGTCGGGGTGTACGAGATTGCCGAGCTGGAGGAGCAGGCGCTTGGTCTCCTCGTCGGCCTCGTTCTGCTCGGCGTCGGCCGCTTTGACAGCGGCTGCGAGCTGCCCCGTCTTCTTCAGCAGCTCGGCCTTCTCGTCGCCCGAGGCTTTGGGGATCAGTTTGCCGAGCGTCTTCTGCTCGGAGCGGAGTTCGTCGAACCGGAGTCCGGACGACCTTCGCCGCTCGTCGGCGGAGAGCAGGGCGTCGACGAGCGCGACGTCCTCTCCACGGGCGCGCTGGGAGGCGCGAACACGGTCGGGGTCCTCACGGAGCAGGCGAAGGTCAATCACCCCACCAGGTTACCGGTGCCCGCTTCCGCCACTCGACCTGATATTGGCTGTCCCGTTTGCGGCCCGTATCCAGGCGGCGCTTTGTCCGGATTGGTGCAATATCTATGGAATGGTGCATGGAGTGTCGGTGGGGATATCCGGATGCGGATGCCGGCCCGCTCCTCGCGGGCCCCGGTTCGCGGGCCCCGGTGGTCAATATAAGGTGACCGATTCCCTGGAACGAAGCATTCCGGACGAAATCGTTGACTCATTTCCCTTGCGCCGAGCGGGACTTGGCTTCACTTGTCCACAGGAATCCACAGCCCGGATTAGTTATCCACAGGCTGTGTGGGAAATCTGTGGATGGCGAAGGAGATGGTTCCGAAAGCCTCACAGGTAACCGGCCGTTCGCTGGAACTTCCCCTTCAAACCCCTTGCGTGCACTCATTCAGGTGGGAATTGTTCCCTCTGGAGGGTTGATCGGGAGAATTGGGGTGACAGGCACCCGCCTGTCAGCCTGTGGATGGAAGTGTCGTCACTAGGGCGATTTGTCGACCATGTCGTCTTGGGGTGTCGACTTGTCCCCAGGTCGAAATCCGCCCTGTGGATAACTTTTCCGCAGCGCGGAAATCAGCCAGTACGACGATCGCGGACCAAGCCTGCGCACACCAGAGCACGGTGGTGGGGGCTGAGCCCAGCCCCTGTC
>NZ_JBHYWP010000179.1:0-1732 GCF_042751845.1 Streptomyces sp. NPDC059398
GGCGGCCCCGGGGCGCCCCCCCCCCCCCCCGCGCGCCCCGGCGCCGGCCCCCCCCCGGGGCCCGCACCGCTCTTCCCCTCCCTCTTCCTCCAACCGGTGTTCCCAGGAGACTCAATGAGACCGATCCGTACCCTCGCCACCGTCGTGGTCACGGCGGCGGCAGCAGCCGGGCTCGTCACCGTCGGCAGCGGATCCGCCCAGGCGGCGACCCCACTGCCCGCGCATGTGTACGCCCCGTACTTCGAAGCCTGGACCGGTGACAGCCCGGCCGCCCTGGCCGAACAGTCCGGGAGCAAATACCTGACGATGGCATTCCTCCAGGCGGCGGCCAAGGGCTCCTGCACGCCGTACTGGAACGGCGACAGCAGCATGCCCGTTTCGTCCGCCAGTTTCGGCAGCGACATCAGCACCATCAAGTCCAACGGCGGCGACATCATCGCCTCGTTCGGCGGCTACACCGCCGACAACACCGGCACCGAGATCGCCGACAGCTGTACGGACGTCGGCCAGATCGCCGCCGCGTACGAGAAGGTCATCACCACCTACGACATCACCCGGATCGACCTGGACATCGAGGACAACTCGCTGACCAACTCGGCGGGCATCGACCGGCGCAACAAGGCCGTCAAGCAGGTGGAGGACTGGGCAGCCGCCAACGGACGCACCGTCGAGTTCTCGTACACCCTGCCCACCACCACGAAGGGGCTGGCCTCCAGCGGTCTGGCCGTGCTGAAGAACGCGGTGTCCAACAACGCACGGATCGACGTCACGAACATCATGACGTTCGACTACTACGACAACGCCACGCACAACATGGCCAACGACACCCAGACCGCCGCCCAGGGCCTGCACGACCAGTTGGCGAAGCTTTACCCGTCGAAGACGGACGCGCAGCTGTGGGGCTCGGTCGGCGTCATCGAGATGCCGGGCATCGACGACTTCGGAGCCGCCGAGACCTTCACCACCGCCAACGCGGCGCCGGTCTACAACTGGGCCGTGGACAAGGGCATCAACACCCTGTCCATCTGGGCCCTTCAGCGTGACAACGGCGGCTGCCCCGGCCAGGGCGGCTCCGACTCCTGCTCCGGCATCGACCAGAGCACCTGGCAGTTCAGCCACACCTTCGAGCCGTTCACCAGCTCCGGCAGCACGACGCCCCCGGCCGACGACTTCTCGGTCTCGCTAACCCCGGCATCGGCCACCGTCGCGGCCGGCGGCTCCACCACCTCGTCGGTGCACACCGCGGTCACCGCGGGGGCGGCCCAGACGGTCGGCCTGGCCGTGACCGGCGCACCGGCCGGGGTCACGGCATCGGTCAGCCCCGGCTCGGTCAAGGCCGGAGGCGACGCGGCCCTCTCGGTCTCCACCACCTCGTCCGCGGTCTCCGGCAAGTACTCCCTGACGGTCACCGGCAAGGCGGGGTCCACCACCCACACGGCCACTTACACACTCACCATCACCGGCGGGGCCACCGCGTGCAGTGCGGCGCAGTGGAGCAAGAGCGCGGTCTACGTCGGCGGCAACACCGTCTCGTACGGCGGCCACACCTGGAAGGCCAAGTGGTGGACCACCGGCGAGACCCCCGGAACCACGGGCGAATGGGGTGCCTGGCAGGACCTCGGCGCCTGCTGATCCTCTCCCTCCCCGAGTCCTGACAGGTCCTGACAGGTCCTGACAGGCCCTGACAGCGCGGGGTGGGGGGGGGGGGGGGGAGCAGGCCACGCGACCCACA
>NZ_JBHYWP010000179.1:1742-5439 GCF_042751845.1 Streptomyces sp. NPDC059398
CCCCGACACCGTCAGCCCCGCGCGCCGCGCGCCCCGCCCCCCCCCAAACCGCTTGCCCGTGTGGCGGGGTGTCAGACCGGAACCCGGCCGCACCGTCAGGTCGAGGATTCGCCTGTCTGCCCCCGGTACGGACCGATAGGGTCCGGTCAGGGGACCGGACCGGGGAGGGTTGCGTGTGATCGAGACCGTGACGCTGAGTGCGCTCACCGCGTTTCTGACCGCTGTGGGCAATGGCGCCGGCGGCGAGATCGGCAAGAACATCCGGCTGTCGACCGGTGCACAGGTACGGCGAACGCTCAGGCGTGAGGTGCCGTTGCCGACCAGCCCGGAAGGCTGCGATCTGCTGGCGCGCCAAGTGCACCCGCGGATGGATCAGGACCTGCGTCTCGGTGCCGAATGGGCCCAGCTCGTGAGAGACCGGGCGGACGATGCCGTACCGGCGCTGCGGCGGGGGCCCGGACTGCCGCCCCCCACACGGCACTTCACCGACCGTGAGGGTGTCCTGCGGCGGCTGAAGCGCGAACTGACACGTGCGGCGGCCGGGCGCCCCAGGGCGGTGCTGCTCTACGGGGCGCCCGGTGTCGGTACCAGTGCGGTGGCTCTGTACTGGGGCGCCGACTCCGTCCACCGGTTCCCGGACGGGCAGTTCTACGTCGACCTCCGTGATGCCGGTGGCGATCACGGGCCGGCTCCGGCCGCCGTTCTCCTGCTGCTTCTGCGTCGTATGGGCGTCGATCCGGAACGGATGCCGTCCACGGAGGCAGGACGGGAAGACCTGTACCGGACCCTTACGGCCGGGCGCCGAATCCTGGTCGTGGTCGACCACGCATCCGCCGCCGCGCAGGTCCGTGCGGTGATCCCGTCCACCCCCGACGTCTTCCTGCTGGTGGTCTCGTCCGGTCCCTGCTTCGACTTCGAGGCGGAGTTGGTCGAGGTGCCCGGACTGGCCGACCGGGACGCGAAGCAGCTGCTGAAGAGAGTCGCGGGCAAGGAGGCGCTGGCCCGGCGGGCGGACGATGTGTCGGACGCAGTGGCCCGCTGCGGGGGGAACGCCCTCGCGTTGCGGGCCGCTGCGGTACGCCTGCTGGCGGGCGAACAACTCTCCCCGGGGGTACGGGGGACAGCCGCGACGGGCGATCCGGTCCGGGACACGGTGCGGACCGTGTGCCTCCGCCTCGGCCCGGAGGCGGCCCGGCTCTGCCGGCTCACCGCGCTCGGCGGCTGGCCCGCCTTCGACGCCGCGCTGGCGGGACGCGCCGCCGGTGTGGCCACGCCGGAAGCGGCGGGTCTTCTTGAACGGGCCGCGGAAGCGCGGCTGGTGGAGCGGCTGCCCGACGCCCGCTACCGCTTCCGGCCCGAGGTACGCCGCTGCCTGGAGGACGCGGCAGGTCCTGAACACGGAATCGCGGAGTGCTCGGCCGCCGTGTCGCGTTCCCTGGACGACCTCGTCCAGCGGGCGTTGCGCGCCGCGCACGCCGCCCTGCCGGAGAGCTGGCGGGTGGAGCACCCACCGGCTTTCGAAGAAGCCCCGCACGCCGAGGGCGGGCCTCCGGACGAGGACACGGGCCTGAAGGTGCTGCGTGCCGAGGCCGGGAACCTGGTCCGGGCCGTGTCGGTGGCCGAGGAGTACCAGCAGTACGACACCGTGCTGAGGCTCGGCCGTTCGCTGTGGCCGCTGCAGTTGAAATCCGGCCACCTGGACGAGGTCCTGCCCGCTCTTCGGACCGCGGCCCGCCGCGCCGACGACCGGCAGCCGGACTCCCGTACGGCAGCGGCGCTGCACTTCCAGCTCGCCCACTGCCTCGGAGAGCTGCGGCACCCGGAGGAGGCCGCACGCGAGGGGCACGCCGCCGTCGCATGCGAGCGAGTGGCCGGACACCTCCTGGGGGAGGCGTCCGCGCTGGAAATGCTGGGCCTGATCGATCTGAACCAGTGGCTCTACGAGGCCGCGTACGAACGGTTCCTGGAGGCGGAGCAGGTGTACCGGCGCATCGCACCCGGCGGCGATGGCACCGCGGATCTTCCGCGCGCGCTGAACCTGGTGAAGCGCCATCAGGGACGGGCGCTGCGGGGACTGGGACGGCTGGAGGAATCCCGCGCGCTCCTGGAGCCGGTGGCGGCCTTCTTCGCGGACCGGGGAGAGACGTACAACCAGGCCCGTGCTCTGACGGACCTGGCCGAAACCCTTCACGCCGCGGACGACGATTCCGCAGCGTCGGCGCGGATCGCCGAGGCCGAGCGTCTGCTCCCCGTGAACGCGGCTACGCACCTGGCGTATCTCGCCCGGCTCCGGGAGCGGTGCCAGACCCGGCGGCAGCCCTGACCGTGACGGGGTGGACGATGCCGGCGGTACGCACGTGCAGCGTCGTACCGCTGGCGGGCACTGTCCCGCCCGCGGCCAGCCAGGCGTGCGCGGCCGAGGCATAGGCCGCCGGGTCCGCGTCCGCACCAGGGCCTGCGGACAGCTGGAGCACGCCCTGCCCCCGCGTCCGTACGGTGCAGCTGTCCGCGCCGGTCACATAAGCGGCGAGCACACAGTGCCGGTGCCTGCGCAGGATCTCCGCGGTCCACCCGGCGGCGCCGCCCAGACGTGGATCGTCCGGCTGCCCCGCACGCCAGATCACGTCCGCCAGCTCCAGCTCGCCGGGGTCCCGGGTGTCCTCGTGGACGGCGAGATGCGTCTCGCCCGTGGCGCCGTACGGGATCCTCGTGGAGCGCTCCACCTCGACCGACCCGTGGTCCACGTGCGTGCGCACCCGCAGGGGGGCCGTACGGTGCGCGGGTTCGTACGGTGGCAGCGGCAGCGGCTCCAGCAGTGCGGGCGCGGCCGGTTCCGGCAGCTCAAGCAGTCCGTAGAAACTCCGGCGGAGCAGCGAGGCCGCAGCGCCTGGGCTCGAAGTGGTGAACTCGGCGGGGCCCGCGAGCGGGCGGTGCCGGTCCCACACCTCTTCCACCTGTGGGCGCAGCGGAGCGAGCGGGTCGAGACGCGGTGCGTCCCGCACGAACGCGGCAAGCGGCGCCTCGGGGTCAAGGCCCTCCTGCGCGGAGGACGCGAGCAGTACGGGGGTGCCCAGGGCCGCCGCGTAGTAGGTGACGGCTCCGAAATCCCCCAGGACCAGGTCCGCCGCGATGAGGGCCTGCCGCCATGCGCGCACAGGGTCGATGAGCGTCAGTCCGCTGCGGAGGGCGCGGTCGAGCCACGCACGGATCTGGCCCGGGCCGTGCCCGTGCCAGATGTTGGGGTGAAGCACGGCGGCCAGCCGGTAGTCGTCGGCGGGCAGTTCGGCCGGAAGCCGGGGCAGCAGACTGGGCAGCAGGTCCTGGCCACCGCCGTCGCCGAAGAAACCCTCGGGATTCCAGGTGGAGTTGAGGACGATCAGACGCTGTCCCTCGCGGACGCCGAGAGCCCGCCGGTAGCGCTCGCGGTAGGGACGGGCCGCCAGCATGCGGTCGAAGCACGGGTCACCCGCGAGGACCGCCGAACGGAGCGCCTGCGGGCAGACCCGGCGGAGCCGTTCCAGCTGCTCGGGATGGGAGAGCACGAGCGCGTCGACGAAGGGCCTGCCGTCCGCCAGCAGCCAGTCGGGCGAAAGCCCGAACGTCACCGGCTCCCGGCTCCCGGCTCCCGGCTCCCGGCTCCCGGCTCCCGGCTCCCGGCTCCCGGCTCCCGGCTCCCGGCTCCCGGCTCCCGGCACAC
>NZ_JBHYWP010000180.1:0-5433 GCF_042751845.1 Streptomyces sp. NPDC059398
GCGAGGACTCGGCGGGGGATTCGGACGGCGTCACGGGCGTCGTCGTACGCTCGGCCTGCGCCGGAACGGTAGTGGCCGCCGACGGCTCACCGGACTCCACGCGGTCGCGTCCAAACACCTTGCGCAGCAAGCTCCGAATGCCCATGGGCGAGACCTTTCGCAATGATTCGCAATGATTCGCAATGACGTCGAGTACGAGACACATCCACGCCGACGGGAGTCGATCCCTGGCCAGGGCGGACACGTAAGGTTAGCGACCGCCTTCGGCGATCTTGGACCGGCTGGCCCTGAAGGGACGGTCTCAGGAGAGGGTAAGGGCTGTCCCGTAATCCCCGGTGGATCAGCGCGAGGCGCCGCAGCGGTGGTTGCCCGTCCGCCGTGGGTTCCGGGAAAGACCCGCGGAACTCACGCCGCCGGGCCCGGGTCCAGATCGAGCCGTGCGCGGGTCGTGTCGGCGAACAGCGCCGCCAGCCGCGCTCCGTCCGGCTGCCCCGGAGCGAACAGCCCGGCCGCGTCCGCCCGTACGACCAGCAGGGCGTACGCGTCGACGGTCTCCGAGACGCCCCGGGTCTCCACCACGTCCCACCACGCGTCGAGGTTCCTGCCGAACCAGCCGGGCAGCCCGCACGGCCCGGCCACCGCGTCCCAGAAATCGTCCAGCGAGACGAGCGGCAGCGTGCGCAGATCCACGACCAGTTCGGAGCCCATGGCAGCGGATGGTACGCGGAAGTCACCCCAGGCGTTCCGGGCCGACGGCCCCCGGACCTCCCGGTGTCTCCACGGCGAACCCGGCCTCACCCTCAGTGACCGATGACGCCCCGGCCGCTCCGGCAGGCAACCCGCCGACAACTCCCCGGCCGCTCCAGCAACCATCCGCCAAGCCCCCGCCCCTACAGCAACTCCCCGTACGCGGCGGCCAGCTCCTCGTACACCATGTCCAGCTCCGCCTCGTCGCTCCCGGGCCGTGCGGCGAGCAGCAGCCGTACCCCGAGAGGGTCCCCGTGCAGCGGTCTTATCACCAGGTCGGGTCTGGGTCTGGTGGTCGGCTGGCAGACCGTGACCACCTCGCCGGATGCGACCAGCGCGAACGCCGTGAGGTAATCGCCGTGCAGCACCCGGGGGTTGAGGCCCGCCGCGCGCAGCATCCGTCGCATACCGTCCAGTTCGCCGTCCACGGTGGGATCGACCATCCACTGGTCCGCCGCCAGGTCGGCCAGTTTCACCACCGGGTCGGCCGCGGCCGGATGGTCGGCCGCCAGCGTCACGGACTGCGGTTCGCGCTCGACCAGGACGCGGATGTCCAGGCCGTCCGGCAGGCGCAGCGGGCACCCCTCCACCTCGTGCACGAACGCCACATCCAGCTGGCCCGACGCCACCAGCCGCAGCAGCGCGTTGGCCGACACGTCCATATGGAGCGAGGTCTCGGTCTCCGGCAGCCGGGCGCGTAGCCTGCGCAGCCAGCCGGGGATGGCGCGGTTCGCCGTCGCGCCGATCCGCAGCCGGGGTCCGGCCGCCCGCGCGGCGGCGGCCTTCGCCTCGGTGACCAGGGAGCGCATCTCGTCGATCAGCGGGCGGGCCCGGCTGAGTACGGTGCGACCCAGCGGGGTGGGCCGACAGCCCGTGCGGGTACGGGAGAAGAGCTGCCCGCCCAGCGAGTTCTCGATCCGGCGCAGCTGGGTGGTGAGCGAGGGCTGGCTCATCCCCAGCTCACGGGCCGCCCGGTGGAGGCTGCCGGTGTCCGCTATGGCGCACAGTGCGCGGAGATGCCGCACCTCAAGGTCCATGGAACCCGAGAGTAGGGGCGGGCCAGGGGCCGCACCAGACCATCAAACCCCCACCGATAGCACCAAGTTATCGCCAGTTGCCATCATCCCGGCGGGGCGCCCGCACAGCACACTCTCCGGTACCACCCGTTCACCCCCACACCGGACGAGTAGGAGCCCCCCACATGAAGCACCGTAATACCGCGATCTCCGCGATCCTCGGCCTCGGCGTCGCCGCCGCTCTCGGCACCGTTGTCCCCGCCCAGGCGGCCTCCACCACGGTCGCCCCCGTGCCGCACACCGCGCAGAGCGCCCAGCACTACACGAGCGCACAGCAGGAGTCGGGGAACAAGGCGTTCTTCGACGCGGTCATGAAGTCGGTCGCGAAGAAGCAGGCGGCCCACCCCGGCCTGAAGTCGGTCACGATCACCTATGACGCGTCGGCCGCGCCCAGTTACCAGAGCCAGATATCGGCCAGCGCGCAGATCTGGAACTCCGCGGAGACCAACGTCAAGCTCCAGGCCGGCTCGTCCGGCGCCGACTTCTCCTACCGGGAGGGTGACGACCCGCAGGGTTCGTACGCCTCGACGGACGGGCACGGCAGCGGCTACATCTTCCTGGACCACGCGCAGACCCAGGAGTACGACTCGATCCGGGTCACCGCCCACGAGACCGGCCATGTGCTCGGTCTTCCCGACGACTACAGCGGCCCGTGCAGCGAGCTGATGTCGGGCGGCGGCCCCGGCCCGTCCTGCACCAACCGCCAGCCGGACGCACAGGAGCGCGCCCAGGTCGACTCGCTCTGGGCGAACGGTTTCGCCAAGGCCCTGGCCAAGGCGGAAGCGGCCCGCTCCTGACCGCAGGCTCCTGACCCGCATGCCCTGACGCCACCTCCCCGGCGTCGGCCCCCCACCCCCCGCACCCGGCGTCGCTGACGGCGCCGGGTGCGGGTGACCTGCCGGGGCGGAACAAACCGGGCCGGGCCACACACCCGGCCCGGTCTCAGCGCTGCGGGGAGGCGATCTCCCGGGCCGCGACGACCTCCTGGCGCAGTGGGGCGAGTACGCCCTCGTCGTCCCCCTTGATACGGGTCGCCACCTCCACCAGGGTCGGGCTGGACCGCAGCCCCTGCGCCAGTTCCCGCAACTCCTTCGTCACATCGCGGACTTCCTGCGGTGCGGGCGGCCGGGCCCCATGGTCGACACGGACCCGGGCGGCCGTCGTCGCGTCCACGATCCGTTCCGCCGCGACGACCAGCGGCCACCAGGCGGCGGCCCGCCTCCCGGTCGGCGGCGGCTCGGTCAGGGCCCGCTGGAACTCCGTCCGTACGACCGACAGATCGCGGTAGAGCCGCCGCCGCAGCCGCTCCCGGTCACCGGGGTCACCCGCTCCGTCCGGCGCACGCGCACCGTCGCCCGCCGGGCCGCCGCCACCCGTACCGGCCCCCGCCGGGCCGGATCCGTCCGCCGGGCCTGGTCCGCTCCCGCCGCCGAAGGCGCACTCGACGTACCGGGCGCTCTCCTCGACCGCGGTGGCGAGCCGGTCGCCGATCCGGGTGTGCCAGCTCTCCGGCCAGAGCAGATACCCCGCGACCAGGGTGATTCCGCAGCCGATCAGGCTGTCGAGCAGCCGGGGCAGCACCAGATGGAACCCCAGATGGTTGAGCTGGTCGGAGATCAGCAGGATCACCGGGGTGATGGCCGCGGTCTGGAAGGCGTACCCGTTCGCGGAGACCGCCGGGATCAGCGCCGCGAGCACCACCGTCACCGGCACGTCCCACCAGCCGCGCGGGACGACCCCGAGGACCAGGGCGGCCGTGAGCACCCCCACCGCCGTGCCGAGCGCCCGCAGCACCGCGCGGGAGAAGACCGAGCCGAAGTCCGGCTTCAGTACGAAGGTGACGGTGAGCGCGACCCAGTACGAGCGAGGAACGCTGACCACCGACACCAGCACCTGCGCCAGACCGATGCAGAGCGCGAGCCGCAGACCGTAACGCCAGGAGGCGGGCGAGAGCAGGACGGTGGCGGCGGCCCGGCGGGCCCGTACGCCGAGCGCGGCGGGGCGGCCGAGCCGGTCGTCCGTGCCGTACGGGCCGGGGCGGTCGGAATCCGCGTGGTGGACGACGGCGGCCGCGTGCCGCAGCGCCGCGTTCATGGCACGGTCGGCGGGGCCCTCCGGCTCGGGGAGCAGCAGACCGGGCACCGCGTCCGGCCGCCCGGAGGCGACCACGTCGGCCAGGTCCCGGACGGCGGCGGCGATCTCGGGGCGGCGCGAGGCGCGGCCGTGCAGATGGGCCGCCGCTGCCGCCTCCACCAGCGGAACCAGCACATTGAGCTGGGCGAGCATCCGCACCATCGACCTGCTGCGGCCGTGGTAGTGGGCGCGCCGGGCGAGGATCAGATCGTACGAGGCGTTGAGCGAGGCGGTCACGGCCTGGCGCCTGGGGCCGTACGCGGGTGTGCCCGCCGCCGCGAGCAGTTCGGCGACCGAGCGGTAGGTCGCGGCGACCGCGGTCCGCTCCGGGGTCCGCGCCCGCAGCGGCCAGCCGAGCAGGGCGAGCAGCAGCACGAAGAGCCCGCCGAGCGAGAGCAGCAGCGGCGCCTTCCACCAGGGTCCTGGCATCGGAAGACCCGCGCCGACCACGGAGTTGAGCAGGAGCAGCAGCCCCGATACGGAGGCCACCGCACCGATCGTGGAGATCATCCCGGAGACCAGTGCGACCAGCGTGAGCATCGCCACCGCGACCCAGCCGTCGCCGTACACCAGGGTGCCGAGCATGACGCCGACCGCACCGAAGCACTGCGGCACGGCGATGTTGAGGATCCGCATCCGGTACGCGTCGGCGGTGTCGCCGATGACACCCGAGAGCGCGCCCATGGCGACGAGCGCGCCGTAGCCGGGCTGCCCCGCGGCGAGACCCACCGCCAGCGGCGCGGCCAGCGCGATGCTCGCACGGACCACGGCGGCCCAGGGGACCGGCGCCGGCTGCGGGCGCAGCCCCCGGATCAGCCACTCCGGCGGCGAGACCAGCGGCTGCCTCTTCCGCGCTTCTGCTCCGACGTCGGCCGTGTCACCCATGCCCACAAGTTACGTCCTGGCCCGTGGCGCCCGCCGCTGCGCCGTACGAGTTGCCGGGACGCGGCTGCGGGTGTGCGCTGGTGGGAGGGCGAGTGGAAGGAATCTGCCATGGCCACACCCACCACACTCCGCGGACACCGGTCGTCCCACGGGCCGTCCCACCGGCGCCCGGCGGCCCACCGGCGCCTTCCGGCGGCCGCGGTGGCGGTGCCTCTCCTCCTCGGCG
Source organism: Streptomyces sp. NPDC059398 (assembly GCF_042751845.1). Taxonomy (NCBI): domain Bacteria; kingdom Bacillati; phylum Actinomycetota; class Actinomycetes; order Kitasatosporales; family Streptomycetaceae; genus Streptomyces; species Streptomyces sp. NPDC059398. The sequence continues at coordinate 5,068 of NZ_JBHYWP010000180.1, forward strand.
TCGTCTACGGCCTCTACACGGCGTTCATCCTCAGCTCGGGCCATGTGTTCAGCACCGCCAAGACGGTGCTCAGCATCGTCTCGGGGCTTGTTCTCGCGGTACTTGCCTTCGTTTTCGGCCGGATCCAGCACGCGCTTCCCAGGGAGGCGAGGGCTGCCGGGTACGGCGTGCTCATCGGCGGAGCGATGGGGTTCCTGTACTCGATGACCGGGTCGAGCGTCCTGTCGTCCTCGTTCATCGGCGCCGGGTTCGGCATCGGTGCCCTGCTCACGACGTTCTATCTGTTCTACACGCACGAGGAGTGACTCATCGCGGGGGGGGGGGGGGCGCCGGGGGGGCGCCCCCGCCCGCGCGCGCGCGCGCGGG
>NZ_JBHYWP010000181.1:0-5351 GCF_042751845.1 Streptomyces sp. NPDC059398
ACTCGACTCAATACCGATGATCTTCCCGTTGAACTCCTTGCCCTTGCCCTTCAGATCCGCCAGGGACTTCACACCCTTGACATACGAAGGCACGGAGAGTTCGAGCGACGTCGGGCCGTACCAGGAGCCCACATCGGTGAGCTGGTTCTTGTATCTGTCCCAGTACTGCTTGTGCGTCGTCGGCAGCCAGGAGTCGAACTGCACATCCTCCTGGCCCTGGGCGAGCGCGGTGTACAGCGGCCCCGGGTCGAGCTGCTTGACGTTGGGCTTGTAGCCGCGGTCCTCCAGGATGTTCTGCCAGAGGTACGTCGAGGCGATGGCCTCGTCCCACGGGAAGAAGCCCAGGTTGACGCTCTTGCCCGCGTCCTTGCCCTTCTGCGGGGCGCCGGCGCCCTTCGGGACCGGCGCGAGCTTCGCGGCGATGCCCGGGTTCTTCTTCAGCCAGGCGCGCACACCGTCCTGCTCATGGCCCTCACCGGCGCCCTGGACGGAGTTCTCCAGGCTGGTCAGCTGGTCCTCGGAGAGCTTGAAGTCCTTGAGCCACTTCGCGACCGTCGGGTCCTTCTTGTCGAAGCCCTTGTGCGCGACGGTGTGGATCGAGTCGCTCTTGCCCCAGGCACCCTTCGGGTCCTTGAGCTTCGTCAGGTCGTACTTGCCGTACGCCCAGTGCGGCGACCACAGCACCACCACGACCGGCTCCTTCTTCTGAATGGAGCGGTTCAGCTGAGCCAGCATCGACGACGTACTCGACGACACCACCTTGTACTCACCCTGCAGCCCGTAAGCCTTCAGGACCTTCTTGTTCAGCAGACCCATCTCACCGGCACTCGACTCAATACCGATGATCTTCCCGTTGAACTCCTTGCCCTTGCCCTTCAGATCCGCCAGGGACTTCACACCCTTGACATACGAAGGCACGGTCAGTTCGAGCGACGTCGGGCCGTACCACGTGCCCATGTCCTCAAGCTGGGACTTGTACTTGTCCCAGTAGTCCTTGTGGGTCGTCGGCAGCCAGGAGTCGGTCTGGAAGTCGATGTCACCGCGGGCCACACCGGAGTAGAGGGGGCCGGCGTCGAGCTGCTTGACGTCCGGCTTGTAGCCGCGCTCCTCCAGGAGCTCCTTCCACAGGTACGTGGAGGCGATGCCCTCGTCCCAGGGGATGTACCCCATGTTGATCTGCTTGCCGTGGCCGACGTCCGAGCCCGCCTGCGACGAGCCGCTGCTGTCGGAGGCCGAGCCGAGGTTCATACCGCCCGCGACGAGCCCGAGGATCACGACGCCGATCACGGCGACGGTGGTGCCCGGACGGTAGTGCGTGAAGCTCCACTTCTGGGCCAGGGCTGCCGCCTTCGCGGCGGCGCGGCGGCCGAGCGGGGAGACCCGCTGGTTGAGGGCGCCGGTCATCCGGTCCAGATAGATGGCGAGGATGACCACGGCCACACCGCTCTCGGCGGCGAGACCGACCTGGAGCTGGGTGATGGCCGCGTAGACCTTCTCACCGAGGCCACCCGCACCGGCCATACCGCCGATGACGACCATGGAGAGCGCGAGCATGATGACCTGGTTGACACCGGCCATGATCGTCGGCAGTGCCAGGGGCAGCTGCACCCGGCGCAGGATGTTGCGCGGCGAGGTGCCGAACGCCTCCGCGGCCTCGACCAGTTCGCTGTCCACCTGCCGGATGCCGAGCTCGGTCATACGGACGCCCGGGGGCATCGCGAAGACGATCGTGGCGATCACACCGGGGGTCACCCCGACGCCGAAGAACATGACGCCCGGGATCAGGTAGACGAAGGCGGGCATCGTCTGCATGACGTCGAGCACCGGGCGCACCGCGGCGCCGACCTTGGCGCTGCGCGCCGCCCAGATGCCCAGCGGCACCGCGATCACGATGGTGATGGCGGCGGCGACGATCACCAGCGACAGCGTGTCCATTCCCTCGTCCCAGAGGGCGAGGGAGTCGATCAGGGCGAAGCCGACGAAGGTCAGTACCGCCGGTACGAGTCCGCGCAGCCAGAAGGCGAGGACAGCGAAGATGCCCGCCATCAGCAGCGGCTCACCGCCGCCGAGGACGGCGTCGACACCGTTGTACATGTGCGTGAGAACGCTGTTGATCGCGTCGAAGAGCCAGCCGACGTGGTTCTGCAACCACTTGACTATGTCTTCGACCCAGTCGCCGAAATGGAACCTAGGCACTGGCGACCGCCTTGTTCTTGGGCGCAGCGTCGCAGGCCAGCGGGGCCTCGGCGTACTCGCCGAGGAATCCTATGAGCCGGGACTGCGGGACGACACCGACCACCTTGCCCTGGGCGTTCTTCACGGCCACGGGGTGCGGGACACGCGCGCTCACGCCGCACAGGTCGGCGAAGGTGGTGTCGGGGGTGACGGTCTCGCAGCCGCAGTCGCCCGCGTCGGGGCGGTGGACGTCGGTCATCAGCGCCGCAGCGGTGAGGACGCGGGTACGGTCCACGTCCTTGGTGAAGGAGGCGACGTAGTCGTTGGCCGGCGTGATGAGGATGTCCTCGGCGGTGCCGAGCTGGACTATCTCACCGTCGCGCATGACCGCGATGCTGTCGCCGAGGCGCATGGCCTCGTTGAGGTCGTGGGTGATGAAGACGATGGTCTTCTTCAGACGCTTCTGCAGTTCCAGCAGTTGGTCCTGCATGTCGCGGCGGATCAGCGGGTCGAGCGCGCTGAAGGACTCGTCCATCAGCAGCAGGTCCGCGTCGGTGGCGAGCGCGCGGGCCAGGCCCACCCGCTGCTGCATACCGCCGGACAGCTCGTCGGGCCAGGACTTCTCCCAGCCCTTGAGACCCGTCAGCTCCAGGGCCTCGGCCGCCCGCTTCTCGCGCTCCGCGCGGGGCACGCCCTGGACCTCCAGGCCGTAGGCCGCGTTCTCCAGGACGCTGCGGTGGGGGAAGAGCGCGAAGTGCTGGAAGACCATGCTGATCTTCTTCGAGCGGACCTCGCGGAGCTCGGTGTCGCTGAGAGCGGTCAGATCCTGCCCGTCGAAGAGCACCCGGCCCGACGTCGGGTCGAGGAGCCCGTTGAGCATGCGCAGCAGCGTGGACTTGCCGGATCCCGAGAGACCCATGACCACGAAGATGTTGCCCGGCTCGACGGTGAAGGATGCGTCGATGACCGCAGCAGTCGTCCCCTCACCGCGCAGCTCATCGCGGCCGGTGCCGTTCTCGAGTTTCTGCACGGCTTCATCGGGTCGTCTGCCGAACACTTTGTACAAGCGGTCGGCTTGCAGCCTGGACACATACACCTCACGCGTTGAAACGAAAACGACCCGTCACCCCCGTGTCGACGGGTCGTGGAGCGGCGCGGGATCGGTCCGCTTCACCCTCGCAATACTTGAATCTGCTACTGGTTCCGCTCCGTGGCGGCGCCTGCCCGCGTTTACAGAACCCAAACAGAAGAGTGACCCAGGTCACTTTGTTCGGCTGTCAGTGGCGTACGGCATGATCGGTGTGTGACGCGACGCCTGATGCTCCTCGACACCGCTTCCCTCTACTACCGGGCCTATTTCGGGGTCCCCGACACGGTACGGGCTCCGGACGGCACCCCGGTCAACGCGGTGCGCGGACTGCTCGACTTCATCGCCAGGCTGGTGCAGGACCACCGCCCGGACTCCCTGGTCGCCTGTATGGACGCCGACTGGCGCCCCCAGTGGCGGGTCGATCTGATCCCCTCGTACAAGGCGCACCGGGTGGCGGTGGAGACGGAGCAGGGGCCCGACGAGGAGGAGACCCCCGACACACTGGCCCCGCAGGTGCCGATGATCGAGCAGGTGCTCGACGCCCTGGGCATCGCCCGGGTCGGCGTCGAGGGGTACGAGGCGGACGACGTGATCGGGACGCTCACCGGACGGGCCACCGGGCCGGTCGACATCGTCACCGGGGACCGCGACCTCTATCAGCTGGTGGACGACGCGCGGGGCGTGCGGGTGCTGTATCCGCTGAAGGGCGTGGGGAACCTCCAGCTCACCGATGAGGCGCTGCTGCGCGAGAAGTACGGGGTGACCGGCCAGGGATATGTGGACCTGGCACTGCTGCGGGGGGACCCGAGCGACGGTCTGCCCGGGGTCCCGGGGATCGGCGAGAAGACCGCGGCGAAGCTGCTGGACGCGTTCGGTGATCTGGCCGGGATCATGGCCGCGGTCGACGACCCGGCATCCGGGCTCACCCCGTCGCAGCGCAGGAAGCTGGACGAGGCGCGCGCCTATGTGGCGGTGGCGCCGAAGGTGGTGCGGGTCGCGTCGGATGTGCCGCTGCCGTCGTTCGACCCGGCCCTCCCCGCCGAGCCGCGCGACCCGGCGACCCTGGAGCAGCAGAGCGCCCTCTGGGGGCTGGGCGGATCGCTCCAGCGGCTGCTCTCCACTCTTCAGGGCTGAGATGCTAACTTAGGCGAGCCTAACCATATTGACCGAGCCATATCGACCGAGCCATATCGTTCAGGGGAGCCGTCCGTGGCGGAAGCACCGGCCCGTAAAGCACCGCAGGCCCACGAGGCACAGGTGATCCGTACCGAGCGGATCACCCCGCACATGGTCCGTCTTGTCCTCGGCGGTGAGGGGCTGGACGCGTTCGACGCATCGGAGTTCACCGACCACTACATCAAGGTCCTCTTCGCACCCGATGGCGTGAGCTATCCGGAGCCGTTCGACATGGCCCGGATCCGCGAGGAGTTTCCGCGCGAACAGTGGCCGGTCACCCGGACGTACACGGTGCGGTCCTGGGATCCGGCGCTGCGTGAGCTGGCCGTCGACTTCGTCGTGCACGGCACCGAAGGTCTGGCCGGCCCGTGGGCGGCGGGCGCCCGCCCCGGCGACACCATGCGCTTCCTCGGCCCCGGCGGCGGGTACGCACCGGACCCGGCGGCCGGCTGGCACCTGCTGGCGGGCGACGAGAGCGCGCTGCCCGCGATCGCGGCCGCGGTCGAGGCGATGCCCGCGGGCGCCGTGGTCCACGCCTTCGTCGAGGTCTCGGGACCGGACGAGGAGCAGAAGATCGAGGCGCCGGACGGCGTCGCGGTGCAGTGGCTCCAGCCCGGCCCACGCCCGGCGGGCGAGGCGCTGACCGAGGCGGTGCAGGCACTCGACTTCCCGGCGGGCGAGGTCAGCGCCTTCGTGCACGGCGAGGCGGGCTGCGTGAAGGAGCTGCGGCGCCATCTGCGGCTGGACCGGGGCATCCCCCGCGAGCAGCTGTCCATCTCGGGCTACTGGCGGCTGGGACAGGACGACGAGTCCTGGCGCGCGGTGAAGCGCGAGTGGAACGCCCAGGTGGAGGCCGAACAGGAGCAGGCACAGCCGCAGGCGGGCTGACCTCCTCCGGTACGGCTTGCGC
>NZ_JBHYWP010000182.1:0-5257 GCF_042751845.1 Streptomyces sp. NPDC059398
GGGCGATGGCCCTGTCCAGGCGTTCGCCCCCACGCCAGGCCAACCGGTACGCGACGGTTGCTCCGCCGCGGCAGGCACCGCGCCCGTTCGTGTGCGCGTACGTGTGGGCCCTTACGTATGCGCCGTTACCCAGGGGCCCGCCGTCGTGCCGTGCCTCAGGCTGTCGTGAGGGTCAGGCCGTACCGGTTGAGGATCTCGTTGATGGGCTGGAACCAGGTCTCCCCGCCGCTGGTGCAGTCTCCCCAGCCGCCGGATGTCACGCCCTGAGCCTGGTCCCCGCTGATGAAGGAGCCGCCGGAGTCGCCCGGCTCGGCGCAGACGTTGGTCTTGGTCAGCTCGTTGACCGCGCCCTGGCTGTAGTTCACCGTCTCGTTGGTGGCCAGGACATTCCCGCAGTGCCAGTGCGAAGTGGAGCCGGAGCGGCAGATCGAGGCGCCCACCGGGGCCGCCGCCGAGCCGCGGACCAGCTGGTCGGATACCGTGCCCCAGCCGAGAACCACCGGGACCGTCCACCACCCGTTGCCGACGCTGACCCAGGCGTAGTCGTCGCCCGGGAACGACGAGCCCTGGAAGCTGCCGACGGCCGAGCCGTCCCAGCCGCTGACCGCGGCCCCCGGCTGCCCGCAGTGCCCCGCGGTGACGAAGCCGCCGTTGACGGAGAAGCCGATGGAGCAGCGGACGTTGCCGGTGTAATAGGGATCGCCGCCCACCGTGCCGGCGGAGAGGGTACGGGCGGCCGCCGGTACCTCGTTCACGGTGACGGTCCCGGGCTTCCCGGCGCGTGCGACGAACGCCCGGACATCGTTGTCATCCTGTGCCGAAGCAACGACGTCCACGACGACCCGGTTGGCCCGGGGGTCCACATGCCAGCTGCTGACTCCGGCCGGCGCGCTGGCCTTGTCCAGCTGTTTCTTGGCCGCGTCGAGTGCGTGTGCGCTGTGCTTCACGAGCCTGACGGCCGCACCGGCCGCCCGTACCGCGTCGGCCCTGCCGCTGCCGGTGAGGGCGACCGTCAGTTTTCCGCTCTTCGCGTCGTACCAGTCGCCGCCGTACGAGGAGCCGGCCGCGCGGCGCGCCGGGCCCTGGACCGCTGTCGCGTTCCGTTCGGATGCAAGCCGGGCCCGCGCCTGGCTCGCCGTCAGGCCGAGGTCCTTCCGCATGGCCGAGAGCAAGCCGTCGGAGGCCGGCTGCGCCGACCGCGCGGAGGAGGCGGCGGAGGAAGAGGAAGTGGCTGTGGGGGAGGGCGTGTCGGCGGCGGATGCCGGTACGAGTCCGGCTGTCGCCCAGGTCCCGAGAACGAGAAGTGCGGAGACCGTGGTGCGGGTGAGTGTGCTGCGTCTCAAGGTTCTGGCCCTTCTGTTGTTCCAGCATCGTGGGGATGGAACAGCAGGCGTCCGGAGGCCCCGTTGGGAGCGCTCTCAGAGTGTGCCGAAGCGGAGCGTAGCCGAGAGCGCTTGATCAGGTCCATGCCAATGCGCGTACCGGTGAAGGGGGTTCTCCTGGTGCGCACGGAAGTGCGAACGGAAGTGCGGCCTGAAGCGCGACGCGACGGGGCGTGAATTTCTTCTGTCCTGATCTTCATTCGCACGATCATGTGTCCGGAGGCGGGGGCGAGTGGGACATTGATCGTCATATCGAACGCAGTGAAACGGCCGGATGTGCGCCAGGAGGGGCTCAACGGATGAGCCGACGGGGTCGCCGCGCGTTCGGCCGTGTAGCGTCTCACCCAGCTGTCGTGGTTCCGAAGTACCTCTCGCCCGTGCGTACATGCACGGGCGGGTCTGCTGTTCGGCGTCTCCGAGGACCAGGGCGATCACCTCCGGCCCCCGCAAAGTGCGGGAGCCGACTTCGAGTCCCCTTGGAGGGCAATCATGGCCAGTGGCACCGTCAAGTGGTTCAACGCGGAAAAGGGCTTCGGCTTCATTGAGCAGGATGGTGGGGGCCCGGACGTCTTCGCCCACTACTCCAACATCAACGCCACGGGCTTCCGCGAGCTGCAGGAGGGCCAGAAGGTGAACTTCGACATCACGCAGGGCCAGAAGGGCCCGCAGGCGGAGAACATCGTCCCCGCCTGATCCCGGTGGGTGTGCCCGCCTCCGGCCTGTGCCGGGGGCGGGCACTGCCGTTTCCGGACCTTCACCGGGTGTTCGTCCCCGGCACGGCAGCCGTGCGCCCCCGTGCGCGCCGGAGTGCGATGGGCCGCACGGGTGTATTCCGCAGGCGCGCTCCCCTGTTTGTGTGGATGATTCCCAGGGCAGCCGATGGTCCCGGCTGCCGCCGGAGCCGCCGTATGCAGGAGGAATCTGATGAGCAGCGCCGGAGGCCCCGAAATCGGCACCATCACCACCGAGGTGCCTGCCCGGCTCGACCGGCTCCCCTGGTCGCGCTGGCACTGGATGATCGTGGTCGGGCTCGGCACGGTCTGGATCCTCGACGGTCTCGAAGTCACCGTCGTGGGCAATATCGCCAGCCGCCTCTCGGAGAGCGGCAGTGGACTGTCCATCAGCGACGCCCAGGTCACCGGGCTCGGAGCCGCCCTCTATGTGGCGGGTGCCTGCGCGGGTGCGCTGGTCTTCGGCTGGCTCACCGACCGCTTCGGCCGCAAGAAGCTCTTCCTCATCACCCTCGCCGTCTATCTGGCGGCGACCGCGATGACCGCGCTCTCCTTCTCGGCCTGGTGGTTCTTCCTCTTCCGGTTCCTCACCGGCTTCGGTATCGGCGGCGAGTACGCGGCCATCAACTCGGCCATCGACGAACTGATCCCCAGCAAGTACCGGGGCCGGGTCGACCTGATCATCAACGGCAGTTACTGGCTGGGCGCGATGGGCGGCGCACTCCTCTCGGTGCTCGCCCTCGACACCGGTATCTTCCCGAAGGACATCGGCTGGCGCCTCACCTTCGCGCTCGGCGTCGTCCTCGGCCTGGTGATCCTGCTGGTGCGCCGGCACGTACCGGAGAGCCCGCGCTGGATGTTCGTCCACGGCCAGTCCGAAGGCGCGAACGCGATCGTCGACGGAGTCGAGAAGGAGATCGAGGAGGAGAAGGGCACGCCGCTCCCGGAAGCGGGCCGGGCCATCACCATCGAGCAGCGCCGGAGCGTCAGTTTCGTCGAGATCGGCCGCACGCTCTTCCGCGAGTACCCCAAACGCGCCACGCTCGGCTTCTCGCTCTTCATCGGCCAGGCGTTCCTGTACAACGCCATCACCTTCGGATTCAGCTCCATCCTGGTGAAGTTCTTCGGTGTGTCCGGCGGTACGACGGGGTACTTCTTCGCGGTCATCGCCTTCGGCAACTTTCTCGGCCCGCTCTTCCTCGGCCGGCTCTTCGACACCGTCGGACGCAAGAAGATGATCTCCGGTACGTACATCCTCTCCGGGCTGCTGCTCTTCGTCACCGCGTGGCTCTTCGGCCAGGGGTGGCTCAACGCGGCGACCATGACGGTGTGCTGGTGCGTGGTGCTGTTCTTCGCTTCGGCCGGGGCCAGTTCGGCATACCTGACGGTCAGTGAGATCTTTCCGATGGAGACCCGGGCCCTGGCGATCGCCCTCTTCTACGCGCTCGGCACAGCGGCCGGGGGGATCTCGGGGCCGCTCATCTTCTCCGGTCTCACATCGAGCGGTGTGGTCTCCGATGCCGTCCTGGCCTTCTGTATCGGTGCCGCGCTGATGGTCGCCGCCGGAGTGGTGGCCGTGCTGTTCGCGGTGGACGCGGAGAACAAATCCCTTGAGGACATCGCACGCCCGCTCTCCCAGCGGGCCAACGGCTCGGGCAGGCCGACGACGCCGCCGAGCGCTCCCGCCGTGTGAACGCGAGGAAGGCACTGGACATGAGCGGCGACGAACCTCTGGGGAAGTACCGGGGCAAGCGGGACTTCGCGACGACTGCGGAGCCCCGCGGCGGCGCGGCCGGGGAGGGCGAAGCGCCCTGCTTCGTGGTGCAGATCCACGACGCGCGCCGGATGCACTTCGACTTCCGGCTGGAGGTGGACGGCGTACTCAAGTCCTGGGCGGTGCCGAAGGGGCCGTCCGCAGAGCCGAAGGACAAGAGGCTCGCCGTCCCGACCGAGGACCACCCGCTGGAGTACCGGGAGTTCGAGGGGGTCATCCCGAAGGGCGAGTACGGCGGTGGCACGGTCATCGTCTGGGACGAGGGGACATACCGGCCGCTCAGCCATGACCGCCGCGGCCGCCCCGTCCCGTTCGCGGAGTCCGTCGAGCGCGGGCACGCGACCTTCTGGCTGGACGGGGCGAAGCTCCACGGTGAGTACGCGCTGACGCGGTTCCACGGGGGCGGGGACAGCAGCGACCCCGAGGCCTGGCTGCTCATCAAGGCGAGGGAGAAGACCGGCACGGCACGGAACGGCAGCCGGGGGCGCAGGACAGCGGCCCGGGAGAGCCACGGCACGACCGATCCCCGCCGGGCCCGCTCGGTCCGTACCGGCAGAACGCTCCAGCAGGTCGCCGAGAGCGCGGGAGACGAGGACAGCGGGCAGCGCTGAGGTTCCGGGCCGCGGAGAGCCGGAATGCCGGTGGCGTACCGGGCCCGGTTCCGGCGTCCCGGGCCGATTCACGGACCCGACCGCCGCGCGGGAGGGCGACCTCATGGAATTCCAGCCCTGCGGGGCTGGATCCGCGCAGGTGGGGCAGAAGGCACTCGTGCGGGCGGTCCCGCCGGACGGCGGCGTGGCGCGCGGCTCCCGGACGGCACCGTCCGCGGGGTGCCGACAGCCCACCGGCTGCCGGCAGCGGCCCGGCCGCTTCACGAAAGGACATGTGGATGAACAGCTCCCCGGAGCAGCAGCGCGACTCCGTACCGACCGTCACCGAGCCCGTCCCGGATCTCCAGCTCCAGTTGCTGGTCCGGCTGCTCGGCGAACAGCTGCGGGCGAGCCTGCCGGTCACGCTGAACGTCCCGGGCGGTGTGCTGTACGGAGAACTCATCGCCCACGAGGCGTGGAAGGCCGACTGGTCGAAGAGCCTGCGGGAGCTCGGCGGGTCCGGCGCCGATGTGATGGCCGGGTTCCCGGAGACCGTCGACCAGGCGCTCAGCGAGCTCCACGGCGACGAGGGGCCGCACCAGCTGCCCCGGTGGATCCATCTGCGTGACGCCACGCTGGTGGCCGGCGCGGTGAACACGGTGTCCCTTCCGCTGTGGCGCGGACGGCTCGCCGATGTGTCCGGCTGGTCGCTGGGCAGGCCGGCGTGATCTGAGCCGGCCCGCCCGTGACCTGACCCGGCCCGCCCCCCGGGCCGGGTGC
>NZ_JBHYWP010000183.1:0-3350 GCF_042751845.1 Streptomyces sp. NPDC059398
CCCCGCGCCCCCCCCCCCCCGCCCGCCCGCCGGGGCGCGCCCCCGCGGCCCCCCCCCGCGGCCCCGGGCGGGCGGGCGCGCCCCCGCGCCGCGCGCCCCGCCCGGGGGCGCCCCCGCCGGGGCCCGGCGGGGCTCCCCCCCCGGGGCCCGGAGCCGCCATGAGCAGCGAGCGAGATGTGCGGGGCGAGGTCAGGAGTGCGGCTGGTCGTTCTGGTCGCCGCCCGAACCGAAGCGGTTCTTGAGCTGGTCCTGACCGGTGTCGACCTGCTTCTCGTATTTGCCGCCGGTCTTCTTGTCGACGGCGTCTCCCGCCTTGTCGACCCCCTTCCCGGCCTGGCTTTCGTGGCCCTTCATCATCTGCTTCAGCTTGTCCATCATGGACATGAGTGGTCCTCCTCACAGCGGTTCCCCCTCCACTCCAGGGTGTGCGCTCTTGACCGGGTCCGCATCCCGGCGGGCCGCGGCGCACCGGATCCGCAGCACGGCGGCAGCCTCAGGGCGTACGGATTCCGGGATTCCGGCGGGCACGGGCGGGGCTTCCGGGCCCCCTGCGGACCCAGCCGAGCATGAGAACCGCGCTGACCGCGGCGAAGGCACACCAGGTGGAGACGTACTCCAGCCTCCAGAGCAGGAAGCAGATCAGGGCTCCCGCGCCGACGACCGCACCGAAGAGTCTCAGCAGCGGATCAGTGGTGATTACCAGGGACCCGACGGTGGCCAGCAGATACCCGGCGACGACGAGGGCGGGAAGCGGCAGGTCGATCACGTACCCGACCGTGTGCCCGCGGACTTCGGCGGTGACCGGCCGGGCAGCGATACGGAGCGCGAGGACCGAAGCCGTGGCGGTCCCGGCGGCGACGGGCAGCAGGAGGCGGCTGGGTACCGGGCGGGGTGCGGCGAGCAGGACGCCGCAGGGCACCCAGAGTGCGAGTACGGGCAGGGCGACGACGGCCCAGGCCGTGGTGGCCGGGCCCGCGCCACCGCCGGCGTGCCAGACGACCGCCTCGATGACCTGGTGGATTCCGAGCAGCAGCGGCAGTGCGGCCAGCGGAAGGTCACGCGTGCGGCGCGTCCGTGCCAGACAGGCCACCCCGACCGCTGCGACGGCGGAGCCCGCCGCGAGGTCGGCCGTCGCACTCCAGCACATGGTGCCTCCGTAAGTTGTTAGGCGGCCCGGTGTCCTGTCATGGCTCCTCCGGTCCGGAGGGTCTGGAGGGCTTCGGTGTGGGGGGCTTCGGTTCGGACTGTGCTGACGGCTCCGGTTCGTGCGGACCGGCCGACAGGGCGCACGCGAGGGCCCCCGCGGCGCATACCGGCGGCGGCAGGGCCGCCCAGGCGGGTGCCCAGGTCCGCAGTGCAGCGGCGCCCACCGCACCCGCGAGCAACGCGGCCAGCCGGCTTCCGGCCGGGCGTCCGCCCGACGGGTTGGTCAGCAGCGCGCTGAGCGTCCCGGTGAAGTACGTCGTCGGTGCGCCGCTGGGGCCGGCCGCGAACATCGCGGCCGTCTGGAGGCCCATCGCCACGGACAGCACGGCGATCAGCGCGGCGCGGCCGGCGCCGTCCGGGTGGCCTCCGGCGTCCGCCCAGGCCACACCCACGGCGGCGAGCAGGGCGACCTCGGCCATGAGACAGACGAGCACTCCCCGGCCCCAGTGGCCGCCCGGCCCCTCACCCGCGGAGGTCACATCCGTACGGGCGCTGCCGTGCGTACGGCAGAAGCGGCCCGCCGCGACCACGGACAGCGCGAATCCGGTGAGCGCCACCAGCGGATACGCCGCGTCGCCCGGCGATCCGCTGCCCAGGCCGATGGCCAGCAGGATCAGGTTTCCGGTCATCACACCGGCGAAGACATGACCGAGAGCGATGAAGGCCAGCGCGTCCACGGCTCCCGCCGCAGCCGCCAGCAGGGGCAGCACAGCGGCACGGGCATGCCTGGCGGCGCGTCTCTTCGGCAAGTTCGGACCTCCGGCCCCATGCTCGCCGCTAACCCCGGCCACCACAACGGCGCCCGGGGACACAGCCGTCCCGGACGGACAGCCTCCGGGCAGCGCATCTCACCCGGGTTCACTCGTATGGCGTAACCGGCCGCGGTCTTCGTGAGGAGGGCGGCGGGGCGCGCACACCGCCCTTCCCGCACATTCCGGCAGTCGGCCGGGCCCAGTCGTGTTGCCGGGAGGCGCAAATGAGCACCCGATGGAATGACGCGTGCAATCCGCGGGCTGGGGCCGTCCGAGCCTCTGCCGGACCACGTACAAGGGAGTGATCACAGATGGCAGCCGACTTCCGCAGCCCCGATGAGCTGACCGGCCTGATGGTCTACGACATCACCGGGGACAAGATCGGCGGCGTCGAGCAGGTCTACCTCGACGACCAGAGTGGCCGCCCCGAGTGGGCGACCGTGAAGACCGGCCTGTTCGGCACCAAGGAAACCTTCATCCCGCTCGAAGGTGCCCGGCGTGAGGAGAACGCCCTGCACATCCCCCACGCCAAGGAGCTCGTCAAGGACGCCCCGCGGCTCGACGCCGAGCAGCACCTGGACCTCGCCCAGGAGCAGGAGCTGTACCAGCACTACGGGCTCACCCACCCGGGCCAGTCGGCCGGCGCCCCGGAAGCCGCCGGAGCCGCGGGGGCCGCAGGAGCGGCCGGCGCCGCGAACCGGAAGGCGGCAGGCCCGCTGCACGGTGAGGCAGCGGACACCGCGGGCACCCGGGGCACGGCGGGGACGACCGGTCCCGCCGCCGGCATGGGCGGCCGTGACGCGCAGAGCAGCATGCACACCGGGGCCGACACGACCGCCGGTGCCCGGGGCGTTCCCGCCGGTATGGGCTCGCGCGGTGCCATGGACGAGAACGAGGAGCTCATCCGCTCCGAGGAGCAGCTGCGGGTCGGCACCGAAGAGCATGTCGCGGGCCGCGCACGGCTGCGCAAGACGGTGGTCACCGAGAACGTGACGACCACCGTCCCGGTCAGCCACGAAGAGGTCCACGTCGTCAGGGAGCCCATCAAGGAGGGCGACCGCACCACGGCGGAGCGGGCCCGTATCGGCGAGGCGGAGTCCGAGGTGGTTCTGCACGCCGAGCAGCCCGTGGTCAGCAAGGAGGCCGTGGCCGTCGAACGGGTGCGGATGGAGACGGAGAAGGTCACCGAGCAGAAGGAAGTCTCCGCCGAGGTCCGCAAGGAGCAGATCCAGTACGACGACGGTCACACCGCGAAGGAGCGTGGCGACACGGAGGGCACCGGCCACTGAAGCCGTGTGCCCGGCGCGCTCCGGACGCGGCTGGGGCGCGGCCGGTTCCGGCCGGGGGGGGGGGGGGGGGGGGGGCGGGGGGGGGCCCCCCCCCCCCCCCGGG
>NZ_JBHYWP010000183.1:3360-4357 GCF_042751845.1 Streptomyces sp. NPDC059398
ACTGCGCGCGGGGGCCCGGCGCGCACGGGCGGCGGCGGGGGCGCGGCGGGTCCGGCCGGCCCGCGGGGGGGGTGTCCCCGGGGGGGCACCCACCACCCTCTGCCGTGGGTCAGGGGCCCCGGGGCCCCTGGGGTGTGCCTACGCTGGGCCGGTTCCGCAGGAGCGACGATCAGTCCACCGGACCGACGACCAGGGAGCTTCTCCGCGCATGTTCCGTACCGCGCCGCCCACCCGTATCCGTACGCACCCCGCTGTCGGCGCCCATGGCTGAGTTCCGTATCGAACGTGCCAGCGCACTGCCCCCGGAAGAAGCCTGGCGGCGCCTCACCCGGTGGGAGATGCACGCCGCCCAGGTACCGCTGACCAGGATCAGCGTGGTGACCCCGGGGCCCAACGGAGTGGGGACGAGGTTCGTCGCGCGCACCGGGGTCGGCGCCGCGGGGTTCGACGATCCGATGGAGGTCGTCCGCTGGGAACCGCCGCAGTCCGGCCGCCCGGGCTTCTGCGAGCTGGAGAAGCAGGGCCGGGTGGTGCTGGGGCGGGCCGGGATCGAAGTGCGCCCCGAGGGCAGCGGCTGCCGCGTCGTGTGGTGCGAGGAGTTGCGCATCGCGCGGCTGCCGGGGGTCTTCGACTCGCTCACCGCGCGGTCGGGTCAGCTGCTCTTCGGCCGTGCGGTGGCCGGGCTGCTCCGGGACTGACCGCAGGGGGTCACCGGCCCTGACCGGACGGCGGGCACGGTTCCGGACGGACCGCCCGACGGGCACAAGCCCCGGAGGGGTCGGCCGTACGCCTGCCCTGCGGGTCTTACGCGCGCCCTGCGGATATCAGGGATGCCCAGCGGGTACCACGCGTGCCCTGCGCGGCCGAACTGCCTGCGCAGAGCACGGTGGAACCAGTGCGGTTTCGCGCCCCCCGGCGCCGCCCGACCCGGGGGGGGGGACGTAGCGGCGGGCACCAGTTCACCGCTAAGCGCGCGCAGCGGGCCGCGCTACGGCGC
>NZ_JBHYWP010000183.1:4367-5197 GCF_042751845.1 Streptomyces sp. NPDC059398
TACGCTCCGCCCCCGGCGGCGGCGCGCGCGCCGCCCCCCCCCCACGGTGGCGGGGTCAGGAGCCGGCGTCCACGAGTTCCGCGAACCGGGCGTCCTCGGCGCGTCCTTGCGGCAGCGCGGACCGCTCGGGGAGACCGAGACCTCGGGCAGCCGTCGAGACGGCCGGAAGGGGGGTACGGAGTTCGAGCGGGCTGCAGGCGGCGGCCTGGGCACGGATCGTGAACCAGACCACTTTGCCGCCATCGGTGGCGTGCGTACCCCAGCTGTCACTGAGGCTGGAGACCATCGGCAGGCCGCGGCCCTGGGTCACCAGCGGGCTGGCACAGCGCAGTCGCGGCAGCCGCGAACTGGCGTCCAGCACGGCCGCGGTGAGGTTGCGGCCGGTCAAGCGCAGTTCCAGGGTGCAGCGTTTGTCCTCGCCCGCGTGCAGATGGACGTTGGTGAGCAGCTCGCACACGCCGAGGCTGACCGGCTGGATCAGCTCTTCGAGCTGCCAGTGGCGTAGATGCGCTGCGACGATGCGCCGGACCTGCGGCACCCGGTCGGGTGTTGCTTCCAGATCCAGTACGTACTCGCGGGATGTCTCTGTGATCACGACTGCGTCTCCTCATCAGGGTGGGCGGCGGTGTACCGGCCTCACCTCGTCTGACATGACAGCCCCGAGGAAACCGAAAGTAATCGGCTAAACACACACTGACTTCCACCAGAGTCACCCCATCCGGGTGAATCCGCAACGCGCGGCAGCGGCACCGGCCTGACCTGGCCCTTTTCCTTGACGCCGGAGGCCCCCACCCGTACGGGAACCTCCGGCGGCGGTAGAGGCACGTACC
>NZ_JBHYWP010000184.1:0-5061 GCF_042751845.1 Streptomyces sp. NPDC059398
GGCGGGGGGGGCGGCCGGGGGGGCGCCCCCCCCCCCCCCCCCCCCCCCCCCGGGGGGGGGGGGGGGGGGCGGGCCCCCCCCCCCCCCCCCCCGCCCGGGGCCCACTTTTTTGAAGGAGAGAGAACGGGATGGGACTTCGCGCACAGGTACGGACGCGCGACGGCTGGGCGGTTCAGCACGCCGTGGTGACCGTGACCGACATGACCGGTGCCCAGGTACTGCGGGCGCAGGTGGGCGAGGACGGCACGGTGAGCGCCGACGCGGCCCTGACCCCCGGCCCGCACACCGTGATCGTGACGGCCGTCGGTTACGCGCCCGCCGCGTCCACGGCCTTCGTCACGGCGAGCGGCCGTGCCGATGTCGGCACGGTCGTACTGGCCAGGCAGGGCGGTGTGGAACTCCCGCCGCCCGGCACCTGGACGCTGGACCCGGCGCACTCGTCGGTGGGGGCGGTCGCCCAGCACCTGGGGATCTCCAGCGTGCACGGCCGGTTCACGGAGTTCGTGGGCCGCATCGAGATCGCCGAGGACGTAGAGAAGTCGCGGGTCGAGGCGGTCATCGCGACGGCCTCGATCGACACGGGCAACGGGATGCGGGACGGCCATCTGAAGTCCGCGGACTTCCTGGACGTCGAGAGCTACCCGCAGATCACCTACAGCAGCACCGGGATCACCCCCGCGGGCCCGGACCGCTGGACGGTCCACGGTCAGCTGTCGCTGCACGGCGTCGCCCGCGAGGTCGACCTGAACCTGAGCTACCTGGGCACGGGCCCCGACCCGTGGGGCGGGGTACGCGCGGCCTTCCACGCGACGGCCGAACTGCGCCGCGAGGACTTCGCGATGAACTACAACCAGGTCGTCCAGGCGGGCATCTCGGCCATCGGCACGACGCTCAAGGTCGAGCTGGACATCCAGGCCGTGCAGGGGGACTCGCTGCCTGCGGTGTGACCGGCAGGCGGGTCCGCGGCGCAGCCGTGGTACCGCAGCACAGCCCAGGGCCCGGCCGGTCCTGACGGTGCGACGTATCGTGCAGCCATGGCACCCAACATCGCGACCAACACCACCGTGGAACTGCCCGCACTGCTCGACTTCGTACGCCCCAGGCACCGGGCGATCCTGCTCACCACCCGCTCCGACGGCCGCCCCCAGGGCTCCCCGCTGACCTGCGGGGTGGACGACTCGGGGCGGATCGTCCTCTCGACATACCCCGAGCGCGCCAAGACCCGCAACGTACGGCGCGACGCCCGGGTGAGCGTCATCGTGCTGTCGGACGAGTGGAACGGCCCCTGGGTCCAGATCGACGGAACGGGCGAGGTCATCGACTCGCCTGACTCGGTGGAACCGCTGGTGGAGTACTTCCGGAACATCTCCGGCGAGCACCCGGACTGGGACGAGTACCGCGCGGCCATGGTCGAGCAGGGCAAGTCGATCATCCGGATCACCCCGGAACGGTGGAGCCCGATCGCGACCGGCGGCTTCCCTGCCCGGCTCGCCGAGGACAGCTGAGACCCGCGCCACGGGGCCGCCGCCGTACTCCGGTCACAGCGCGGCGGCCCGCCCGCGGCGGCCGGTGGGGCTCATGTCCCGGGAAGCCCCGGGTCCTCGCCCCGTTTGGCCTCGATGCCCGCGATCAGCAGGTCGAGGGCGAAGTCGAAGTCGCGCTCCCGCATCTCCTCGACCGTGTCACCGCCGCGCGCCGCGATCACGTCCTGGGCCTGCTCGAACGTCCGCCGCAGGGAGGGCTGTTCGCTGATGGTGCCCATGGCGTGCTGGTGGTACTCGTCCTGGGTCATCCCGGCCCTGGCACAGCGGTCCCTGAAGTGGCCCTCGACGGTGCCGAATCCGTAGACGAACTGGAAGACAGCGGCGAGGCCCCCGGTCTGGCCGCGCAGCGGCAGATCGGCGCTGCGCATCACGTCCTGGGCGGCCGACGAGAACTCCACCGCGTGCGGGCCGATGTTGAGGAACACCCCGACCAGCGGGGAGACCCAGGGGTGGCGGACCAGGACGCTCCGGTATCCGGCGGCGAGGCGGCGCAGCTGAAGCCGCCAGTCGGCTTCGGGCTCGTTCCCGACCCCGGCGGCTTCGGGCTCGGCTCCGGCCTTGTCCCCGCCCTCCTCCCCGTCCGCCTGCCCGGGCAGCGTCAGTTCGCCCATCACCGCGTCCAGGGCCAGTTCGAGGAGGTCGTCCTTGGTGTCCACGTACCAGTAGACCGACATCGCCGTGACGCCCAGTTCGGCGGCGAGCCGGCGCATGGAGAACTTCGCGAGGCCCTCCGAGTCCAGCAGCCGGACCGTCGCCGCGGTGATCTTGTCCAGGTCGAGCCCGTCCGGCTGATCCGTTCTGCGGGTGCGCGTCACCTTTTCGCCCAGCCAGACACTGGTCCGCGCGGGACCCTTCGCGCGGTCGGCCGCAGTCACCATGGCGCGCCTCCTCCGGAACGTGTGGATCCACCGGTACCGGTGTCGATGTTAGGCCGCTGTTACCGGTGAGTCTGCCCGCTCGGCCCTGCGGAGCAGCACCGCGGCGAGCAGGCCGCCCGCAAGTACCGCTGCGGCGCCCACCAGTTGACTCGTCTGCAAACCGGAGGCAAAAGCGTCCGCCACCCTGCCGCGCTCGCCCGGCCCGTCGGCGGCGGCGAGAGCGGCGGGCAGCGAGGAGGCCCCCAGCGCCGCCGGCAGGAGAGCGGCGAAGCGGGAGTTGAGTACGGCGCCGAGCACGGCGACGCCCAGGCCGTTGCCGAATTCGGCCAGGGTGCCGTTGACACCCGCTCCGACCCCGGCCTTCTCCGGCGGGATCGCGCTCATGATCGCGTTGGCCATCGCGGGCATGGCACACGCGATGCCCGCGCCCATCACCACAAGCCCCAGCAGCATCCCCGGGTAGCTGTCCCCGCCGAGCAGCGCGATGGCCACCAGACCGGCGGCGAGCGCGGTCATCCCGACGGCGATGGTGCCGGGCGTACCGAGCCGGGGCAGCAGCCTGGCCGAGACCCCGGTGAGGTTCAGCGCCACGATGGTCAGCGCCAGGGGCGCCGTCCGCAGCCCCGCGTCCAGCGGCCCGTAGCCGAGCACGAACTGCAGATGCTGGGTGAGCAGGAAGAGCGAACCGCCCATACCGAAGGCGACCAGGATCGCCCCGGCGACGGCGCCGACGAAGCGCTGGTCGCGGAAGAAGTGCATGTCCAGCATGGGGAACGGAATGTGCAGTTCCCAGGCGGTGAACCCGGCCAGGAAGACGATGCCGATGGCAGCCGAGAGGAGGACATGGGCCGAGGTCCAGCCGTGGGCGGGGCCCGAGATGATCGCGTACACGACCGCGGTCATCCCGACGGTGGAGAGCAGCGCACCGAGCAGATCGGGACGCTCTCCGGACGGGTTCTTCGACTCCGGTACGAGGGAGACGACCGCGGCCAGCGCGACGACGGCCACCGGGATGTTGACCAGGAAGATCGCGCCCCACCAGAAGTGGTCGAGCATCGCACCGCCGATGAGCGGCCCGGCGGCGAAACCGAGTGAATTGACCGTGGACCAGAGGCCGATGGCTTTGACCCGCTCGGTGTTGTCGAAGATCTGGACGACGACGGCCAGGGTGGTGGTCATCAGCAGCGCGCCGCCGACGCCCATGCCCGCGCGGGCGGCGATCAGCTGTCCGGTGGAGTGGGCGAGCCCCGCGACGAGCGACCCGGCGCCGAACAGCGTGAGGCCCGCGATCAGCATCTTCTTGCGGCCGTAGCGGTCGGCGGAGCTGCCCGCGGTGAGCAGCAGGCCCGACTGCACGAGTGAGTACGCGTTGATCATCCACTGGATGTCCGCGGTGGACGCGCGCAGATCGCGGGTGAGCGACGGGATCGCGACGTTGAGGACGGTGTTGTCGAGCAGCACGGTGAGCTGGGCCAGACAGATCACGCCGAGGATCACCCAGCGCTGGGGGTGCCGGGCGGCGGTGCTCTCGTGCTCGGCTGCGGTGGCCGTCATGCCGACTCCTGGGTGTGGAGGGGTGGGGCGGGAGCGGAGCTGATGTGGTCTGCCGGGTCCCGTACGGCCGGGCCGACCGTGGAGTCGTACACCGTAAGGGAAATCCTTCTACGGTGTACATTCGTTTTGCGCCGATCCGCTTGCGGGTAGTGACGTCCGATGAAGCTGACTGGTCGTGTTGCTGAAGTGCTTCTGGTCTCCGGCCTCCTGGCGGCGCTGGCCGTGCCCCCGGCTCAGGCGCAGGCCCACGCGCAGGGGCAAAAGCAGGGGCAGACGGGTGTACGGGCGCAGGAGCACCCCGAGCGCGCCCGCAGCCGTGATGTTCCGCTGCGGATCGCCTCGTACAACATCCACGCGGGCGCCGGGATGGACAACGTCTTCGACCTGGACCGGCAGGCGTCCGCCCTGCGTGCGCTGCACGCGGACGTGATCGGCCTGGAGGAGGTCGACGTCCACTGGGCCGCGCGCAGCGAGTGGCGGGATGTGGCGGGTGAGCTGGCGGAACGGCTCGGGATGCGGGTGTACTTCGCGCCGATATACCGCGTCGGCGGGCGGGAGTTCGGCGTGGCGGTGCTCTCCAGGTACCGCATCCTGAAGGCCGTGAACCACGAGATCACCCGCCTCTCCACCCAGGACCCGGACCCGGTCCCGGCGCCCGCGCCCGGCTTCGGTGAGGTCGATCTGCGGGTGAAGGGCGTACCGCTCCATGTGTATGTGACGCATCTGGACTACCGCGCCGACCCCTCCGTACGGGTGAGCCAGGTCGCCGAGACCCGCCGCATCATGGGGCGGGACCACCACCGCAAGATCCTCCTGGGCGACTTCAACGCCACCCCGGACGCACCCGAACTGGCGCCGCTCTGGCGTGAACTGACGGATGTGGACCCGGGGGCGCCGACGTTTCCCGCGCTGAATCCGGTGCAGCGGATCGACTATGTGGCGGTGTCGCGGGGGGTGGGGGTGCGCGGCGCCGAGGTACCCGACACGCTCGCGTCCGACCATCGGCCCATCGTGGCGGATGTGTCGCTGGAGCGGTAGGCGGGGAGCGCGGAGAAGGGGCGGGCCGGGGAGTCTCTCCCCGGCCC
>NZ_JBHYWP010000185.1:0-2036 GCF_042751845.1 Streptomyces sp. NPDC059398
CGCCCCCCCACCCCCCCGGCGCGCCGCGGGCCCGGCTGATGCTCCCCCACCTGGCGGGCGCGAGCGCGGGCGCCGCCCCGCTGGGCTCGGGGGGCGCCGTCGTCGGGGCGACGCTCGGCGACCCCGGCGTACGTCTGGACATCAACGGGCCGCTCCTCGCCCCCGGTATCGGCGCCCAGGGCGCGACGCCCGCGGATCTGCCCCGGGTGTTCGGCTCGGCGGTCGGCAACGTGGTGCCGAGTGTCAGCCGGGGCGTCCTGCGGCACGGTCCCGACAGCGCGGCCCTGCGTGATTCGGCCGCCCGCTTCGCCGACGAGGTGCGTACGGCGGTCACCGGCTGAGGAGCCTCCGGCCGATCGGCGAGGTCCGGGGCCGGGCGGCCCCGGAAACCCGGAGGCGGACGGTCAGAATCAGCCAGTTGACGTCAGGCAGGCCGAAAACCGGGGTGTTATGCCCTAAATATCCCCTCCGGCCAAGGCTGACCAGGACTTTTCGTCTGTTCTCGCTGACTGGAGCGGCCCTGGCCGCTAGTCTCCGTCGAGAGCCGACGCGCAATTCTGTTGCTCGTCGCTCCGCAGGTGGGGGGCGATCAGTTCCTCACCGGTCCGTATCCGACAGTTCGACATCCGAGGTGACGTAGGCGTGGCTCTTCCGCCCCTTACCCCTGAACAGCGCGCAGCCGCGCTCGAAAAGGCCGCCGCGGCTCGCCGGGAGCGGGCCGAGGTCAAGAATCGACTCAAGCACTCCGGCGCCTCCCTCCACGAGGTCATCAAGCAGGGCCAGGAGAACGGCGTCATCGGGAAGATGAAGGTCTCCGCCCTCCTTGAGTCCCTGCCCGGTGTGGGCAAGGTCCGCGCCAAGCAGATCATGGAGCGGCTCGGCATCTCCGAGAGCCGCCGGGTGCGCGGTCTCGGCTCCAATCAGATCGCCTCTTTGGAGCGCGAGTTCGGCGGCGGCTCTGCCTGACGTCCCGGGCACCCCCGGGAAGCTGGAATAATCGCCGTATGGCTGCAACACCCCGGGGGACGACCCCCGTACCCCCGGACCCCCATCCGCGGTTGACCGTGCTCTCCGGCCCCTCCGGGGTCGGCAAGAGCACGGTCGTCGCCCATATGCGCAAGGTTCACCCCGAGGTCTGGCTCTCGGTGTCGGCGACGACCCGCAAGCCGCGCCCCGGTGAGCGCCACGGCGTCCAGTACTTCTTCGTGGACGACGAGGAGTTCGACAAGCTCGTCGCCAACGGCGAGCTGCTTGAATGGGCCGAATTCGCGGGCAACCGGTACGGCACCCCGCGCCGGGCCGTCCTGGACCGCCTGGAGGCGGGGGAGCCGGTGCTCCTGGAGATCGACCTCCAGGGGGCCCGGCTCGTACGGAATTCCATGCCCGAGGCCCAGCTGGTCTTCCTGGCCCCGCCCAGCTGGGACGAGCTGGTCCGCCGGCTCACCGGACGCGGGACCGAACCGCCCGACGTCATCGAACGCAGGCTGGCGGCCGCCAGGATCGAACTGGCCGCGGAGTCCGAGTTCGATACGACTCTTGTCAATACCTCCGTCGAGGACGTGGCCCGCGAGCTGCTAGCCTTGGTGAAGGTTCTTTGATTTTCACTCCATCGGAAGGCAGAGAGTGTCCTCTTCCATCACCACGCCCGAGGGCATCATCAACCCGCCGATTGATGAGCTCCTTGAGGCAACCGACTCCAAGTACAGCCTCGTGATCTACGCCGCCAAGCGCGCGCGCCAGATCAACGCGTACTACTCCCAGCTGGGCGAGGGCCTGCTGGAGTACGTCGGTCCGCTGGTGGACACTCACGTCCACGAGAAGCCCCTCTCGATCGCGCTCCGCGAGATCAACGCGGGTCTGCTGACCTCCGAGGCCATCGAAGGCCCCGTGCAGTAACGCAGACAGTGAGTTCTTTCACTCCGGGCCC
This sequence comes from Streptomyces sp. NPDC059398, assembly GCF_042751845.1. Lineage (NCBI taxonomy): Bacteria > Bacillati > Actinomycetota > Actinomycetes > Kitasatosporales > Streptomycetaceae > Streptomyces > Streptomyces sp. NPDC059398. The sequence continues at coordinate 1,928 of NZ_JBHYWP010000185.1, forward strand.
GGCCGCCCCCCCGGCGGGCGCGGGGGGGTGGCGCGGGGGGCCCCCCGGGCCCCCCCCCCCGGGGGGGGACGCGGGGGGGGGGGGCGATCGGAAGTGGGGGCGCGCGCGC
>NZ_JBHYWP010000185.1:2046-5023 GCF_042751845.1 Streptomyces sp. NPDC059398
CTCTCCGCACACCCGTCCCCTCTCGCCCCCCTCTCTCTACCGGACATTTTTTATTTTCCCGATCGGCGGGGGCGCACCCCCGGGGCGGCGCCCCGGAGCGTTTCCCGGGGTCCCCCGGAGCGCCACCCCCGGGGTGATGCAGCATGGGGGTGTACGAATTCCGAATGCGGAGCCGGAAGCCGGGGAGACGTGGACGTGGCGCAGAAGCCGAAGGTCGTACTGGGGGTCAGCGGGGGCATCGCCGCGTACAAGGTGTGCGAGGTGCTGCGCAGGCTGACCGAGTCCGGCCATGACGTACAGGTCGTACCGACCGAGTCCGCGCTCCACTTCGTCGGCGCCGCGACCTGGTCGGCGCTCTCCGGACACCCCGTGTCCACCGAGGTCTGGTCCGACGTCCACGAGGTCCCCCATGTGCGGACCGGACAGGGCGCCGACCTGGTGCTGGTCGCCCCCGCCACCGCCGACCTGCTCGCGAAGGCCGCCCACGGGCTCGCCGACGACCTGCTGACCAACACACTGCTCACCGCCCGGTGTCCGGTGGTCTTCGCCCCGGCGATGCACACCGAGATGTGGGAGCACCCCGCCACCCGGGAGAACGTGGCGACGCTGCGCCGCCGCGGCGCCGTCGTGATCGAACCGGCGGTCGGGCGTCTCACCGGTGTGGACACGGGCAAGGGCAGGCTCCCCGACCCCGGCGAGATCTTCGAGACCTGCCGCCGGGTGCTCGCCCGCGGGGCGACGGTGCCCGACCTGGCGGGCCGCCATGTGGTGGTCAGCGCCGGCGGCACCCGGGAACCGCTCGACCCGGTCCGCTATCTGGGCAACCGCTCATCGGGCAAACAGGGGTACGCCCTCGCCCGTACGGCTGTGGCCCGCGGCGCCCGGGTGACGCTGATCGAGGCCAACACCGGGCTGCCCGCGCCGGCCGGGGCCGATGTGGTGCACGTGGGCACGGCGGTGCAGCTGCGGGAGGCGGTCCTGAAGGCCGCGGCCGACGCCGACGCGGTGGTCATGGCCGCCGCGGTGGCCGACTTCCGGCCCGCCGCCTACGCCCAGGGCAAGATCAAGAAGCGGGACGGCCAGGAACCCGCACCGATCGCGCTGGTCCGCAACCCGGACATCCTCGCCGAGATCTCCCAGGACCGCGCCACGCCCGGACAGGTCGTCGTCGGATTCGCGGCCGAGACGGACGACGTGCTCTCCAACGGGCGTCAGAAACTGCGGCGCAAGGGCTGTGATCTGCTCGTCGTCAACGAGGTCGGGGAGCACAAAACGTTCGGCTCCGAGGAGAACGAGGCAGTCGTCCTCGCGGCCGACGGAGGCGAGACCGCCGTGCCGTACGGCTCCAAGGAAGCCCTTGCCGATACCGTCTGGGATCTGGTGGTACCACGGTTCGGATGAAAATCTGGTGACATCCACCGGGCCGGAGGAGACCGGTGGAAGCCGCTTTCCACCCCGTCCCGGCGGTCCGAAGGCCGTACCGCCGGAGCAGTGCCTCAGGTCACAGGGCTCCCACGGAGCGAGACACGTGCCCCGTTGACCGGAGGCGACCGATAAACTGGTCGCGGAATGAGCCGGGCGCAGCCCCCGGCCACTCCACCCGCGATCAGCCAGCAGCCGCTGCAACCCCAGGGAGCGTTGTGTCCCGTCGTCTGTTCACCTCGGAATCTGTCACCGAGGGCCACCCCGACAAGATCGCTGACCAGATCAGCGACACGATTCTCGACGCGCTTCTGCGTGAGGACCCCGCCTCCCGTGTCGCCGTGGAGACCCTGATCACCACGGGCCAGGTGCACGTGGCGGGCGAGGTCACCACCAAGGCGTACGCCCCGATCGCGCAGCTCGTGCGCGACAAGATCCTCGACATCGGCTACGACTCGTCGAAGAAGGGCTTCGACGGCGCGTCCTGCGGTGTGTCGGTGTCCATCGGCGCGCAGTCCCCCGACATCGCCCAGGGTGTCGACACCGCCTACGAGAAGCGGGTGGCCGCCGCCGGGGGCACCGAGGACGACGACCTCGACAAGCAGGGCGCCGGCGACCAGGGCCTGATGTTCGGCTACGCCTGCGACGAGACGCCTGAGCTGATGCCGCTCCCCATCCACCTGGCCCACCGGCTCTCGCGCCGTCTCTCCGAGGTCCGCAAGAACGGGACCATCCCGTACCTGCGCCCCGACGGAAAGACCCAGGTCACCATCGAGTACGACGGTGACAAGGCGCTCCGGCTCGACACGGTCGTGGTCTCCTCGCAGCACGCGAGCGACATCGACCTGGACTCGCTGCTCGCCCCCGACATCCGCGAATTCGTCGTCGAGCACGTGCTGAAGCAGCTGATCGACGACGGCATCAAGCTGGACACCGAGGGCTACCGCCTCCTGGTCAACCCGACCGGCCGCTTCGAGATCGGCGGCCCGATGGGCGACGCGGGTCTGACCGGCCGCAAGATCATCATCGACACCTACGGCGGCATGGCCCGGCACGGCGGTGGCGCCTTCTCGGGCAAGGACCCGTCGAAGGTGGACCGCTCCGCCGCGTACGCCATGCGCTGGGTCGCCAAGAACGTGGTGGCCGCGGGCCTCGCCACCCGCTGCGAGGTCCAGGTCGCGTACGCGATCGGCAAGGCCGAGCCGGTGGGCCTGTTCGTGGAGACCTTCGGTACGGCCGCCACGGACGTCGAGAAGATCGAGCAGGCCATCTCCGAGGTCTTCGACCTCCGCCCGGCCGCGATCATCCGCGACCTGGACCTGCTGCGCCCGATCTACGCCGAGACCGCCGCGTACGGCCACTTCGGCCGCGAACTCCCGGACTTCACCTGGGAGCGGACCGACCGCGTGGACGCACTGCGGAAGGCCGCGGGGCTGTAGACCCGCACCACCTTCTTGGTACGGGGGGGGGGCGGCGCGCGCCGGGGGGGGGGGGGGGGGCGCGGGGTGTGTGTGTGGGGGGGGGGGGGTGTGGGTGGTCGCGACACACCGAGCGG
>NZ_JBHYWP010000186.1:0-4899 GCF_042751845.1 Streptomyces sp. NPDC059398
TTTCCCTTTCCGGCGATTCCGACTCTATCAGATCCTTTCGGGCCTGACCCCCAGTCAGCGGGGTTTGCCATCCCGGCCGTTGGGCCGTTCCGACGAGTGAGACATTAGCGGATTCCTGGCTCCCGAGCTAATCGGGGTGCTGTTCTTTCGAACGTGGATTCCTCATTCCGCAAAAGCGCATGGGAATGACACGACTAGTCGTCGGTCGTTCGAATGGTTGGTGCGGAATGGCTGTCCGGGGACCGGCCTGGGCCGGGGCTCACGCCGGACAGCTCGGAGAACATTACGGAGCTGTCAACCCCGTGTCAAGCCGGTGCTGCCTCTCCCGCGCTCTGCGGTCCCGGAGCTACAGTGGGGCCCATGATGACGCGTGCGTACACCCTCCGGTGGCGGGCCGCCTGACGGCGGCCTGCATCTACGTGTGCGTTCAACGGCCGCCTCTCCGGCGGCCGTTCGTGTTTCTCCCTCCAGGAGTCGGCTACCGGTGACGGCGGCCCCTGTCGAGAGGTGGAGAAATGACGCGGATCTTCAGTGGGGTCAAGCCCACCGGGCACCTGACGCTCGGAAACTACCTGGGTGCCGTACGGCGCTGGGCCGAGGAGGAGCAGCACCGGGCCGAGGCGCTGTTCTGTGTGGTGGACCTGCACGCGCTGACCATGGAGCACGATCCGGCGCGGGTGCGGAGACTGAGCCGGCAGGCGGCGACGCTGCTGCTGGCGGCCGGGCTCGATCCCGAGCAGTGCACCGTCTTCGTACAGAGCCATGTGGACGAGCACGCCCGGCTCTCGTACCTGATGGAGTGCACCGCGACGGACGGTGAGATGCGGCGCATGATCCAGTACAAGGAGAAGAGTGCGCAGGCCCGCTCGTCCGGGGACAGTGTGCGGCTCTCGCTCCTGACCTATCCGGCGCTGATGGCCGCGGACATCCTGGCCTATTCGGCCGACGAGGTGCCGGTGGGTGAGGACCAGACCCAGCATGTCGAGCTGACCCGGGATCTGGCCGTGCGGTTCAACCAGCGGTACGGGCACACGTTCGTGGTGCCGAAGGCCACCGAGCCCGTGGTGGCCGCGCGGGTCATGGACCTTCAGGACCCCACGTCGAAGATGGGGAAGTCACAGGCGTCGGGTGCGGGGATCGTCTATCTGCTGGACGAGCCCGCCGTGGTCCACAAGAAGGTCATGCGGGCCGTGACCGACAGCGGGAGCGAGGTCGTCCACGACCGGGTCGCCAGTCCCGGGGTCGCCAACCTGCTGGAGGTGCTCGGGGCCTGTACGGGACAGGAGCCCGGGGTGCTCGCCGGGACGTACACCTCGTACGGGGCGCTGAAGAAGGACACGGCCGACGCGGTGGTGGAGCTGCTGCGGCCGGTCCAGGAGCGGCATGCGGCGCTGGTCGCCGATCCCGGGTATCTGGAGGAGGTCCTCAGGAGGGGCGCCGGGCGGGCGCGGGCGATGGCCCGGCCCACGGTCGATGCCGCATACCGGGCCGTGGGGCTGCTGGAGCCGTAGCCGCAGCCGTACCCCTGGGCCCGCCCGGATAACAACTAGCCGTTGCCGGAGGCCAGTTCGCGGCTGCGGTCGCGGGCTGCCTCCAGGGCGGCGATGAGCGCGGCCCGTACGCCATGGCTCTCCAGCTCGCGGATCGCGTTGATCGTGGTGCCTGCCGGGCTGGTGACCGCCTCGCGCAGTTTCACCGGGTGCTCACCGCTGTCCCTGAGCATCACGGCCGCGCCGATGGCCGCCTGCACGATGAGGTCGTGGGCCTGGGCGCGTGGCAGGCCGAGGAGGATGCCGGCGTCGGTCATGGCCTCGACCAGGAAATAGAAGTACGCGGGGCCGGAGCCGGAGAGTGCGGTGGCGGCGTCCTGCTGGCTCTCCGGGGCGCGGAGAGTCTTGCCGACTCCACCGAAGATCTCGTCGGCGTGGACGAGGTGCGCTTCCGTCGCATGGCTGCCGGGCGAGATGACGGACATGGCCTCATCGACCAGGGCCGGGGTGTTCGTCATGACCCTGACCACGGGCGTACCGGGTGCGAGGCGCTCCTCGAAGTAGGAGGTGGGGATGCCGGCGGCGCCGCTGATGACGAGGCGGTCCGCCGGGACGTGGGGGGTGAGCTCGTCGAGGAGCTTGCCCATGTCCTGCGGCTTCACCGTGAGGATGAGGATGTCGGCGCGTTCGGCGGCCTCCTGGTTGCTGACCGGTTCCACGCCGTAGCGGGTGCGGAGCTTCTCCGCCCGCTCGGGGCGGCGGGTGGTGACGAGGAGGTTGGCCGGGGGCCAGCCCGCGCGGAGCATTCCGCTCAGGAGGGCTTCGCCGATCTTGCCTGTGCCGAGGACTGCGACTGTCTGGGCCATGGCTCTGTTCACCTCGCCGGTCGGGGCTTCTGTCCGTTCTTCTCTCGGGGTCATCCTTGCATCGGGCGTGGTGGGGGCGGTGTGGGTGTCCGACCGGTGGTACGGGGTGAAAGCGGTGACGGGTGGCCGGGTGCTGCTTCAGCGGGTTGCTACGCAGAGGTCGACCAGGTACGCCTCACGGACCACGCCTCCGGGGAAGATCTCGCTGAGAACGGCGCGCTCCTGGTCGACGAACTCCCTGGTGGCCTCCTCCCCCGCGACCAGGAAGACGGAGTGGCTGGCCAGATTGGCGAGGTGGGTGTCGAGCGAGACCTCGCGGGTCCAGGGGACCGTGCGGTCGGTGAAGCCGAGGCCGCCGGTCTCCAGCGTCCGCTCGGCCGTGCCGTGTGCGCCGAGCACGATGTCGGAGCTGCCGAAGAAGCTCTGGATCCGAGCGCCCTGGTCGGCGATCCACTCGACCCCGTGGTCCGAGACGTTCCACCAGAGGGCGAGCGCGCCGCCGGGGCGCAGGACACGCATCGCCTCGGGTGCCGAGCGGGCCGGGTCGGTCCAGTGCCAGGCCTGGGCGTACGTGATGAAGTCCGCCGAGGCGTCGGCGAGCGGGAGGTTGTTCCCGTCACCGCGCACGATCGGTACGCCGGGCAGGGTGCGGCGGAACTGTTCCGTCATGCCGTCGCCCGGCTCGACCGCGACGATCCGGGCGCCGCGCTCGTGGAGGAGGGCGGTGGCTATACCGGTGCCGGCTCCGACGTCGGCGACCCTGGCCCCCGCCAGGGGGCGTCCGGCCAGCTCCTCCACGGCGTCGAGGAGCGCGGGCGGGTAGGACGGGCGGTTGGCCGCATAGGCGGCTGCGGCCGCGTTGAAGGAGTGGGCGCGCGAGATCGTTGTCATACCGGCAATTCTGCCCACGCATCGGGGACTTCGGCCACAGGTCCGGGGCGTCTACCGACCTTGGTGTGCGTCAGCTGATCGGGCTGCCCGGGTGGGTGCGGGGACTGCCCGGGGGTGCGGCGGCTGTTCGTGCGGGGGCGTCAACCGCGCGGGGCCTGGTCCGCGGGCTTGCGTACTGCCGTGAGGTTGATGACGTACTCCTCTCGCACCCTGCCCTCCGGGAAGATCCGCAGCAGCTCCGCCCGTTCGTCGGCCAGTGCCGGGGCCGCCTTGCTCTCCGGTGCGGCTGCCACGTACGAACGGCTGCCCAGCTGGGCGATGTGCGTGTCGATGTCCACCTCGCGGGACCACTGGAGCCTGCGGAAGGCCGGGGTGAGGCCGTCGTACAGGGTCTTGATGATCACCGGGGCTCCGGGGGCCGCTCCGTAGCGGTAGTACTCGGGCAGGCGTCTCTTCAGCCGGGTCTCCTGGTCCGCGGCCCAGCGGACGGACGGGTCCGGAACGTTCCACCAGAGGGCCAGTACTCCGCGCGGCTTCAGGACCCGCAGGGCCTCGGGCACCGAGCGGGTCGGTTCCGTCCAGTGCCAGGCCTGGGCGTACGTCACGAAGTCGGCGCAGTCCGATGCGAGCGGGAGTGCGTCGCCCACGCCCCGTACCAGCGGGATGTCGGGGAGTGCGGAACGCAGCTGCGCGGCCATGCCGGGGCCCGGTTCAACCGCCACCACTTCGGCGCCGCGGTCCCGCAGCAGTCCGGTGGCGATGCCGGTGCCTGCGCCGACGTCCACCACGTACGCGCCCTTGAGCGAGCGGTGCGCCATCGCTTCCACCGCGTCGAAGAGCGCGGGCGGGTATCCGGGGCGTGCTGCGGCGTACTGGGCGGCCACTTGGTCCGAGGACAGCGCGAGTTCCGTCATGCCTGACATCTTCGTGGCGGACGGTCCCGGGGAACAGAGGCGGGAACGGGGGCCTGACGCCGGAGTTCCGAGATGGATACGGATACGGATACGGAGCCGGGGGCGGGCCGGGACGCCGCTCAGCCGCGCCTGGTCTTCGGCTTTCCGCGGCGGGCGGCCGGGTTTCCGGTGCGGGCGCCCCGGCGCTTCTCGTACGCGGCGGCGGCCGTCTCGTACTCGGTACGCCGCAGCTGTTCGCCGGGCGCCTCGGTGAGGGAGCGGATGAAGTAAGCGAGGAGCGAGCCGATGAAGCCGATCGCCTTGAGGCTGCGCAGGGACTCCTCGCGGGCCGGGTCGGCGGGGCGGCGCCGGAAGCCGTCCCAGGTGCGGGCGAAGGCGACGGCGCTGCAGACGGCGAAGACGGCCACGAAGAGGACGGAGGCGAAGCTGCCGATGTCGGCGGTCCGCACGCCCTGGTAGGCGAGCCGCATCACGAAGCAGGCGGCGACCGTCGTGACCAGGGCGCCGGCCGAGACCGCGGCGCGCCGCATCCCGTATCCGCCGTCGTGGCCGACCCAGGTCGTACCGAAGAAACGGATGGTCTCGGGCTGCGGCCCGCCGGGCGTACGCTCCTGGCCGCTCCCGCCGCTCCGGCTGGTCCCGGGGCGGCCCGGGGGCGCGGGCGGCGGGGGCCCCGCGGCCCCGGCGGCGTGGGGGGGCTGGGGCCTGGGCCTGGGGGCAATCGACCAACGACTCGTC
>NZ_JBHYWP010000187.1:0-4781 GCF_042751845.1 Streptomyces sp. NPDC059398
CCGCCCGGTCCACCGCCCCGGACCCGACCTCGACCACCACGACCTCAGCACCACGCGCCTCAAGCGCCGCCACACACCACTGCCGCACCTCGTCCCCAGCACCAGCCACAACCACCACCAGCCACGCACCCGAAAGGACGGGCGAGTCGGGCTCCGCAACATCCGCCCAGGAGGTGCGGTAACGCCAGTTCGCGGTCAGCGAGCGGTCCAGTTCACGGCGCCGCCAGAAAGCCAGCGCCGGCAGCACGTCCCGGAGCTGGGCCTCGTCTCCGATGGCCAGGGTGTCAGCGATCTGCGCCAGGTCGCCATCCTCGACGGCCGCCCAGAACTGCACCTCCGCCGCCGTGCTCGCACCGTCCCCGCCCACGGCCGTCGGGGGCCCGAGCCGGAGAATGCCCTCGGGCCAGTACCGCTGGTGGCGGAAGGCGTACGTCGGCAGCGCCACCTGATCCGCGGCGGGCAGCACCCTCTCCCAGTCCACCGGAGCGCCGTTGACGAACGCCCGCGCCAGACCGGTCAGCAGGCTCGCGACGCCCTCATCGGTGCGGCGCTGCAGCGGGACGAAGGCCGGCTCCACGCTCTGCACCTCAGCAACGGCGTCCGGACCGAGCGAGGACAGCGACCCGTCCGGGCCCACCTCCACGAAGACGGACACACCTTCCCGGGCCAGCGCGGCCACCGCATCCGCGAACCGCACCGCCTGCCGCGTCTGCGCGGGCCAGTACCCCGCATCCGGCTCCGACACCAGCTCACCTGTGAGGGCGCCCGCCCACATCACCTCGGGACGGCGGTACTCCACCTGCCCCGTAACGGCCGTGAGCTCGTCGAGCACCGGGTCCATCGCCGGGGAGTGGAAAGCGTGCGAGACCCGCAGCCGCCGCACCCGGTGACCACGCTCCCGCCACAGCTCCACCACCGCGTCCACGGCCTCGGCATCACCCGACACCACCACCGAATCCGGACCATTGACCGCAGCCACCGCGACGTCCCCGGACACCTCGGTCAGCGAAGCAACGACCTCCGCCTCCGGGGCGTTCACCGCAGCCATCGCACCACCGGCAGGCAACTCCTGCATCAACCGTGCACGCGTCGCCACGAGCTTGCACGCGTCCGGAAGTGAGAGGACACCCGCTACGTACGCGGCAGCCACCTCACCCACGGAGTGGCCCACCACAGCGTCCGGCTTCACACCGGCCGCCTCCAGCACCGCAGCCAGAGCAACCTCAAACGCGAACAATCCCGCCTGCGCGTAAAGGGTCTGATCCGCAAGAACCGGATCCACACCATCCGCGCCGTCCGCGCCCAGGACCACATCCCGCACCCGGTAGGCGGCCCCCAACTCCAGCTCCAACAAACCGCAGACCCGGTCGAACACCTCGGCAAAGACCGGACTCGCCTCGTACAGATCCCGGCCCATACCAGCCCACTGAGCACCCTGACCAGCGAAGACCAGACCCACCCGGGTGTCCTCTGATGCCACACCCGAGACCACCGCACCCGAGGACACCCCGGCTGCCAGATCGGTTACCGCGGACAGCAGCTCCCCACGGTCGGTACCGAGCACGACCGCGCGGTGCTCGAAGGCCGTACGCGTCGTCGCCAACGACCACGCCACATCAGCCGGCTCCAGCCCCGGGCGGGACGTCACCCACTCACGCAACCGACCCGCCTGCGCCGCAAGACCCTCAGCCGTACGACCGGAGACCACCCACGCACCAGCACCCGACACCACCGGAACTGTCGGCTCCGCCGCCTCGCCCGCCTCTACGGCCGGAGCTTCCTCGATGATGACGTGCGCGTTGGTGCCGCTGATCCCGAACGCCGACACCCCAGCCCGACGCGGACGCTCCCCCACCGGCCACGCCACCGACTCATCCAGCAGCCGCACCTCACCCGCCGACCAGTCCACATGCGACGACGGGTCCTCGGCATGCAACGTCCGCGGCAACCGCTCATGCTGCAACGCCAACACCATCTTGATCACACCAGCAACCCCGGCCGCGGCCTGCGTATGACCGATGTTCGACTTCACCGCACCCAGCCACAACGGAGCACCCCCCGCACGCTCCTGACCGTACGTAGCCAACAGCGCCTGCGCCTCAATCGGATCACCCAGCGTCGTACCCGTCCCGTGCGCCTCCACCACATCCACATCAGCAGCCGACAAACGCGCATTCGCCAACGCCGCACGAATCACCCGCTGCTGCGACGGACCATTCGGCGCCGACAAACCATTCGACGCACCATCCTGATTCACCGCCGAACCACGCAACACAGCCAACACCCGGTGGCCGTTGCGCTGCGCCTCGGAGAGACGCTCCACCACCACGATGCCGGCGCCCTCGGCCCAGCCCGTACCGTTGGCGTCCTCGGAGAACGCACGGCAACGGCCGTCCACCGAAAGACCCTGCTGACGCGAGAACTCCACAAACGAGAACGGGGTCGCCATCACCGTCACGCCACCAGCCAGCGCCATCGAGCACTCACCCGAACGCACCGCCTGCGCCGCCAGATTCAACGCCACCAACGACGACGAACACGCCGTATCCACCGTCACCGCCGGACCCTCAAGACCCAACGCGTACGAAACACGGCCGGAGAGCACACTGGTCGCGTTGCCCGTCATCAGATGACCCTCAACACCGGAGCCCTCCTCGCCCCCGGCCGCGGAGACACCGAGCCCGTAGCTGGAGCTGAAGCCCCCGGCGAAGACACCGGTCGCGCTGCCCCGCAGCGAGGACGGATCGATCCCCGCCCGCTCCAACGCCTCCCACGACGTCTCCAGCATCAACCGCTGCTGCGGATCCATGGCAAGGGCCTCACGCGGACTGATCCCGAAGAACCCCGCATCAAACTCCGCCGCACCCCGCAAAAACGCACCCGACTCCGTATACGAAGTCCCCGCACTCTCCCCCTCCGGATCGAAGAAACCCTCCAGATCCCAACCACGATCCGTCGGAAAACCACCCACCGCATCACCACCGGACGCCAACAACTCCCAGAACTCCTCAGGCGAGTTCACTCCCCCAGGGAACCGGCACGCCATACCCACAATCGCCAACGGCTCATCCGCGATGGGGGCTGCCATGGCGGCGACGGGAGCGTCAGCGTCCGCCTGCTGCCCGGTCAGCTCCCCGCGCAGGAACGCGGCCAGCGCCACCGGCGTCGGGTAGTCGAAGACCAGCGTGGCCGGCAGCCGCAGCCCGCTCGCCCTGTTGAGGCGATTGCGCAGCTCGACCGCGGTCAGCGAGTCGAAGCCCAGATCCCGGAAGACCTGCCGGGCCTGCACCCCGTCCGGGGCGGAGTGCCCCAGTACGGCGGCGGCCTCGGCCCGTACCACGTCCGTCAGTACGCGCTCCTGCTCCGCGCGCGACATCCCGCGGACCAGGTCGGCGAGCTCTCCCTCGGCACCGCGTGGCGCGGCGCCGCCGGAAGCCGCTCCCGCGGCAGCCAGCTCGCGGATCTCCGGCAGGTCCCGCACCAGCGGCAGGTCCGCGGCGCCCGGACCGGAGGCCAGTTGCTCCCAGTCGACGTCCATGACGGTCACGACGGGCTCGGGGCCCTCCAGCGACTCGCCCAGCGCACGGACGGCGAGCCGCGGGTCCATCGGCGGCATCGGGATCCGCCGCATCCGGGAGCGGATCGCCTCGCTGGACTCGGCCAGACCGCCACCGGCCCATGCACCCCAGGCGACGGTGAGTCCGGTCAGTCCGCGGGCCCGCCGGTTCTCCGCCAGCGCGTCCAGATAGGCGTTGGCCGCTGCGTAGTTGCCCTGGCCCGCGGAGCCCAGGGTGGAGGCGGCGGAGGAGAACAGCACGAAGGCGTCCAGGTCCATGTCCGCGGTCAGCTCGTCCAGCAGCGCCGCGCCCCGGACCTTCACCTCCAGCGCGGTCTGTAGCCGTTCCACCGACATCCGGTCCAGCATTCCGTCGTCGAGGACCGCCGCCGTGTGCAGTACGGAGGACAGCGCGGGGCCGCTCCGTCCGGTCCACTCCAGCAGCCCGGAGAGCGACGGCCGGTCGCTCACGTCGCAGGAGACCACGTCCACCCGCGTACCGGCGGCGGCCATGTCCGCTGCCCGTGCCGCGATCCCCGCAGCCGCGGGACCGGAGCGGCCCGCCAGCACCAGGCGTGCGGCGCCCCGCTCGACCAGCCAGTCGGACACGTGACCGGCCACGGCGCCGGTGCCGCCGGTGATCAGTACGCTTCCCCGGGGCGCCCAGGTGTCCCCGGAGTCGCGCCGCGGGATGCGCGACATCCGTCGGCCGAGGATTCCGGCCGAGCGGATGGCCACCTCGTTCTCGTCACACCCCGCCAGTACGGCGACCAACCGGGCACCCGCCCGCTCCGACAACTCCCCGGGCAGGTCCACCAACCCACCCCAACGCTCCGGATGCTCCATACCAACAACCCGGCCCAGACCCCACACCTGCGCCTGAACCGGACGCTCCAACACCTCACCCGGACCCGCACTCACCGCACCACAGGACGCCACCCACAACGGCGCCCCGACCCCGGCATCCCCGAGCCCCTGCACCAGACCCAGCGTCCCGGCCAGACCACCCGCCACCGCCGGATACTCCGACACCGGCACCTCGTCCAGCGCCAACAACGACAGCACACCCGACACACCAGAGACATCCGCCACCGCCTCGCGCAACAGCGCGGCCACATCCGCCCGGTCCACCGCCCCGGACCCGACCTCGACCACCACGACCTCAGCACCACGCGCCTCAAGCGCCGCCACACACCACTGCCGCACCTCGTCCCCAGCACCAGCC
>NZ_JBHYWP010000188.1:0-4505 GCF_042751845.1 Streptomyces sp. NPDC059398
CCCCGCGCGGCCCGCCGCGGGGGGGGGGGGGGGGCGGGGGGCGCGCCGCGCCGCCCCCCCCCCCCCCCCCCCAACCCCCGGAGTGTGCCGGTCAGCCCCTGGAGCGGCTCCGGCCGGGCGGGATCAGACCAGGTCGAAGCGGTCCAGGTCCATGACCTTGGCCCAGGCCGCGACGAAGTCCGTCACGAACTTCTGCTTCGCGTCGTCGCTCGCGTAGACCTCGGCGAGGGCACGGAGTTCGGAGTTGGAGCCGAAGACCAGGTCGGCGCGGGTGCCGGTCCACTTGACCTGGCCGGACGCGTCGCGGGCCTCGAACTCGTCCTGCGCCGACGTCGTCGACTTCCAGGTGAGGTCCATGTCGAGCAGGTTCACGAAGAAGTCGTTGGTCAGCGTGCCGGGACGGTCGGTGAGGACGCCGTGTTCCGAGCCGCCGGTGTTGGCGCCCAGCACCCGCAGACCGCCGACCAGGACCGTGGTCTCCGGGGCGCTCAGCGTCAGCAGGTTGGCCCGGTCGAGGAGTAGATACTCGGCGGGCAGGCGGCTGCTCTTGCCGGCGTAGTTGCGGAAGCCGTCGTACGCGGGTTCCAGCGCGGCGAAGGACTCGACGTCCGTCTGGTCCTGCGTGGCGTCGACCCGGCCCGGGGTGAACGGCACCTGTACCTCGACGCCGGCGTCCGCGGCCGCCCGCTCGACGGCCGCGTTGCCCGCGAGCACGATCAGGTCGGCCAGTGAAACCTGCTTGCCGCCCTTGGCGTTGAAGGATTCCTGCACACCTTCCAGCGCGCGCAGGACCTGGGCCAGCTCGTCCGGGTCGTTCGCCTCCCAGCCGCGCTGCGGCTCCAGACGGATCCGGGCGCCGTTGGCACCGCCACGCTTGTCGCTGCCGCGGAAGGACGCGGCCGAGGCCCAGGCGGCCGAGACCAGCTGTGCCACCGTCAGGTCCGTGGCGTGTACCTGCTCCTTGAGCGCGGTGATCTCCGCGGCGTCCAGCGGCTCACCGGTGCGCGCGGGCAGCGGGTCCTGCCACAGCAGCACCTCGGAGGGGACCTCCGGGCCCAGGTAGCGCTGGATCGGGCCCATGTCACGGTGCGTCAGCTTGTACCAGGCACGCGCGAAGGCGTCCGCGAACTCGTCCGGGTTCGCCTGGAAGCGGCGCGAGATCTGCTCGTAGGCCGGGTCGAAGCGCAGCGACAGGTCGGTGGTGAGCATCTGCGGCTTGTGCTTCTTCGACGCGTCGTGCGCGTCCGGGACGGTCGCCTCCGCGTCCTTGGCGACCCACTGGTGGGCGCCGGCCGGGGACTTGGTCAGCTCGTACTCGTAGGCGAAGAGGTTGTGGAAGAACTCGTTGCCCCACTTGGTCGGGGTGCTGGTCCAGGTCACCTCAAGACCGCTGGTGATGGCGTCCCCGCCCTTGCCCGTCCCGTACGAGTTGCGCCAGCCCAGGCCCTGCTCCTCCAGCGGGGCGCCCTCGGGGTCCGCGCCGACGCTCTCGGCCGGGCCCGCGCCGTGCGTCTTGCCGAAGGTGTGACCACCGGCTATGAGCGCGACGGTCTCCTCGTCGTTCATCGCCATCCGGCGGAAGGTCTCGCGGATGTCGCGGGCTGCCGCGACCGGGTCCGGATTGCCGTTGGGGCCCTCGGGGTTGACGTAGATCAGGCCCATCTGGACCGCGCCGAGCGGATTCTCCAGCTCACGGTCGCCGGTATAGCGCTCGTCGTCGAGCCAGGTGGTCTCCGGGCCCCAGTAGACGTCCTCCTCCGACTCCCAGACGTCCTCGCGGCCACCGGCGAAGCCGAAGGTCTTGAGGCCCATGGTCTCCAGCGCGACGTTGCCGGTGAGGATCAGCAGGTCGGCCCAGGAGAGCGCCTGGCCGTACTTCTTCTTGACCGGCCACAGCAGACGGCGGGCCTTGTCCAGGTTGCCGTTGTCCGGCCAGCTGTTCAACGGGGCGAAGCGCTGCTGACCGGCGCCCGCGCCACCGCGGCCGTCACTGATGCGGTACGTGCCGGCGCTGTGCCAGGCCATCCGGATCATCAGGGGCCCGTAGTTGCCGAAGTCGGCCGGCCACCAGTCCTGCGACGTGGTGAGGACCGCGGCGATGTCCTGCTTCACCGTGGGCAGGTCGAGCGCCTGGAACGCGGCCGCGTAGTCGAAGTCCGCACCGAGCGGGTTCGCCACGGCGGGGTTCTTGGCGAGGATCTTCAGGTTGAGGCGGTCCGGCCACCACTGGCGGTTCCCGCCGCCCTGGGTGGGGTGCGCCGCGCGGCCGTGGGCCACGGGGCAGCCGCTCGCTTGTGCCTCGGGCACCTCGGGTATGGCCGTTTCGGGCGAATCCGGGGTGACGGGGTCGAAGACATGCGACTCGTGGTTCTCGGTCATGGCAATCCTTCCGGACCCGGCGGGTCGTGGGGCGCTGAACGGGGGAGGAGGATTCGGGCCGTGCAGAAGGGGCACGCTGTGGTGCAGGGCCTCGCGCGGGCCGACCGGGCGCCTCACGGACCACCGGACCGGACGGTCCCGGGCGGTGCGACGAGGACGATGCTGGGCCGGCGGGTGGCACTGCGCGGTCGACCGGCGGTGTCCCGTCATGTGTCTCTGCTGCCGTACCGGAGTCTTCCTGTCTCTTGGATGTCGCCGGGATCGATCCTACGATGGACTTCGTCCAAGTCAAGAAGTGCGCTAAAACCATAAAAAGACCGGGGTGCGGCGTCGTCGGATCCTTCGCGGGGCCGCGTGTCCCCCGTGGAGCGGAGCGGGTGAAACGAGATGAGCGACCTCCTTCAACGCCTGCGCGGCCGTGACTGGCGGTTGACCTCGCAGCGGCGTGTCGTCGCGGAGGTCCTCGACGGCGACCATGTGCACCTGACGGCGGACGAGGTGCATCTGCGGGCCGCCGCGCGACTGCCCGAGATCTCCCGGGCGACCGTCTACAACACGCTGGGGGAACTCGTCGCGCTCGGCGAGGTGCTTGAGGTCTCCACGGTGGGCCGGGCCAAGCGGTACGACCCGAACGCGCGCCGCCCTCATCAGCATCTGGTGTGCTCCGGCTGCGGCACGGTCCGCGACGTCCACCCGGCCGGCGACGCCCTCGGCGACCTGCCCGATGCCGAGCGGTTCGGGTTCGCCGTCGGCTCGGTGGAGATCACCTACCGCGGTCTGTGCCCGGCCTGCGTCTGACCGCGGCGGGTCCACGCCCCTTCCGGCTGAATCCGGCCGGCAGGTCCCGGCAGAGACTGAACCCGGCAGAAAGTGAACCTGACAGAAACTGAACCCGACAGAAACTGAATCCGGCCGACTGAACCCGGCGGAATCCGGTTGCCCTCAAGTCCTTCTGTCCCAAGGGAGGCAGGCGGCCCCGAACAGGCAAGATCCCGGGCGTCATATGCGGCTGGGCTGTCCCGGACGGTCACCCGCATTGCTTCCCCGTACCTTCCTGCGGCTAGTTTGTGTGCAGGACAGGTACGCGGAACCGGGTGGCCGGTGTGCACGGGAGACGGGAGGTCGGGAAGAGTGTCGCTGCGCGAAGGTGATCCGGCCGAGATCGGCGGTTATCCGCTTGAGGCCCGACTCGGCTCGGGTGGCATGGGCACGGTCTTTCTGGCCCGTACGAGCTCCGGGCGTCCTGTCGCGATCAAGCTGATCCACCAGCAGTTCGCGGGGGACGACGAGTTCCGTATCCGCTTCCGGCAGGAGGTCGCGGCGGCGAGGCGGGTGAGCGGCGCGTTCACCGCCGCCGTGGTCGACGCCGCGCCCGAGGCCCCGCAGCCGTGGATGGCGACGACGTATATCGAGGGGCAGACGCTCGCCCAGCGCATCGCGACGGACGGCCCGCTGAACGGGGCTGAACTGCGGAGGCTCGCCATCGGGCTGGCCGAGGCGCTGCGCGACATCCACCGGGTGGGCGTCGTCCACCGTGACCTGAAGCCCTCGAACGTCGTGCTCTCGCCCGAGGGTCCCCGCGTCATCGACTTCGGCATCTCGCGCGCCATCGACCAGCAGACGCTGACGATGACGGGGCGGGTCATCGGGACGCCGCCTTTCATGTCGCCGGAGCAGTTGCAGGCGCCGCGTGGTGTGGGCCCGGGGTCGGATGTCTTCTCGCTGGGGACGCTGCTGGTGTACTCCGCGACGGGTCATGGGCCCTTCGACGCGGACAGCCCGTACATGACCGCGTACCAGGTGGTGCACGACGAGCCCTCGCTGGGCGCCGTGCCGGTGGCTCTGCGCGAGGTCGTCGAGCCGTGTCTGGACAAGGAGCCCGAGGGGCGCCCGTCGGCTGAAGAACTCCTCGTACTGCTGCGGGACCTGCCGGCCGACCTCGGCGGGACCGACGCGGACGCCGACGCCGTCGGCGCGGGCCGTACCCGCGACATGATCACCCTGCATCACCAGGCCACGCCCGCCACCCCGGCTCCCGGCACCGGGGCGCCTGCCGCCACGGCTCCTGGCACCGGAGCGGCTGCCGCCCCGGGCACCGACTCGGCCGGACCCGTCACGGCGACCAC
>NZ_JBHYWP010000189.1:0-4465 GCF_042751845.1 Streptomyces sp. NPDC059398
GACGGCGTCGGCGTGGAGGCCATGCGGCTCTTCCGCGACCGCGCCGCCGCGGCGGCGCCCCGTCTTTCGCTCGACTCACCGGGGACGGCGGCGGTGGCCGCGGACATCTGCCGGCGGCTCGAAGGCATCCCGCTCGCGGTCGAACTGGCCTGTGCCCGGCTCGCGGAGTACAGCATCGACCGGATCGCCGAACGGCTCTCCTCCAGGATCGACTTCCTCAGCGAGTCCGACGCTCACCTGTGGCCCCGGCGGCACCGGGCGCTGCGGACCGCCATCGGCTGGAGCCACGAGCTGTGCGCCCCCGCCGAACGGCTGCTGTGGGCACGGCTCTCGGTCTTCCCCGGGACCGTCGCTGAGACCGACGTACAGGCCGTGTGCTCCGGCGGACCGCTGGCCGCAACGGACATCCCCGCGCTGCTGGAGCGGCTGGCCGACCAGTCCGTACTGCAGCGGGACGGCGCCCGGTACCGGATGCTCGACACCCTGCGCGAGTACGGCGCGATGTGGCTGGGCGAGCTGGGCGAGCAGCCGGCGCTCGCCCGCCGGCACGCCGCGCACTTCGCCGAACTGGCGCGCCTGGCCCACAGCGGGTGGCTAGGACCGCGGCAGGTCGACTGGTACCGCCGGATCGCCGAGACCGACGCGGATCTCTGCGCCGCGCTCGACCACCTCCTCACCGAGGACCCGGAGCGTGCTGTGGAGATGGCCGGGTGCACCGGACTCTTCTGGAGCTGCTGCGGTCATCTGCAGCGGGCCCGCGACTTCCTGGAGCGGGCTCTCGCCCTGGAGACGGAGAGAGGCCCGCACCGCACCCGCGCCCTGTGGGCCCTCGGTATCACTCTCACGCTGCAGGGCGACCACGAGACCGCCCGCGGCCTCGGCGAGCGGTGCAGTGTCGCCGCCTGGCACGACCGTGACACGGAGTCGATGCTCTCGGCGGCCCACGCCGTCAGCTTCAACTACCTGATGATGGGCCGCCCGCAGACCGCGCACGACGTCAGCGACCGTGCGCTGCGGAGTCTGCCGGGCGATCCGCTGGACGCGCCGTCGCAGATGCGGTGCCGGGTGATAAGAGTCTTCGCACTCTCCGCCCTGGGCCGTCTGGACGAGGCGTACGAGGACGCGACGGATCTGCAGCAGCTGAGTCTGCGCTACGGCGAGTACTGGGCCCGCGCCTACGCCGATCACCAACTCGCCCTGATACACCTGCTGCAGGGCAGGCCGCACGAGGCGGAGAGCCATGCGCGCTCCATGCTGTCGGGCAAGCACCAGCTCCACGACAGCCTCGGCATCGCCCTCGGGCTCGATCTGCTGGCCGGGGCGATCGCCGCGCGGGGCGACGGTGTGGAGGCGGCGCGTATGTCGGGTACCGGGCATGTCTACTGGCTGATGATCGGCCACCCGCGCCGCGGCACCCCCGAACTGGGGGTGATCCGGGAGGTCTGGGAGCGCAAGGCCCGCGAGGCGGCCGGGACTCCCGCCTATGAGCGGGCCTACCGGCGCAGTCTGACCGGGGATGCCGAGTCCGGCCTGGTCCGCGCGCTCCAGGGGAATCCGCCCGGGTGACCCGCCCGGGGCGGCCGGTGCTGTTCCGGCTGCCCCGGGCGGGGTTACCCGATCGACTGCGCCCCGGCGGGCCGTCAGCCCCGGCGCGGGCCCGGGTCGCTGGTGCTGGGGCGGCCGTTCTCCAGGTGTCCGGACCAGCGCCGGCTGAATCCGTGGTCGCCGTGGCCGGATTCGGTGACCGAGATGTCGTACCAGCCGGAGTGCTCACGGACCGGCAGGGTGACCTCGGTGGTGGCACCGGCACGCAGCCGGTGCGATGTGCCGTTCCGGGACCCGTAGGCATCGGCCACCCGGACCGTGCGGACGGCGCGGCTCCGGTTGGCGATCCTGATCCGTACCCGCTCGCCGCCCTGGTGGGTGAAGGTGGCGTGCAGGGCGTCGTCCGACGAACCGGCGAACTCGCAGACCGTCCCGTTGGGGCCGTAGGCGGAGAGCTGGTAGGCACCGCCGGTGGCGGCCGTGCGCCAGTAGTCGCTCAGGGTGTCCCGGGCGGAGACCGTGTAGCGGCGCGGAGCCGACTGCGGCTGCTTGCGGTCGTAGACGTAGAACGCGGCCCCGGCCCGTCCGCGGTTGGCGAACTCCAGCTGGAACCGGTCCTTGTGCGCGTCACCCTCGTTGACCTGTACGTCGTACGGAAGTGCACGGGCCCGGCGGACGCCCGGCTCCTGCTCGGGCATCCGCTGGTCCAGCGGGACCTGGTAGGGCTTGCCGGAGGAGACGACCGGCGCGGGGACCTGGAAGGAGACGGGCGCGGGGTCGGCGCCCGAGAAGTCGAGCGCCGAGGTGAGGTCGCCGCAGACGGAGCGGCGCCAGGCGCTGATGTGGGGCTCGTGGATTCCGAACCTGGCCTCAAGGAACCGCAGGACCGAGGTGTGGTCGAAGGTCTCCGAGCACACCCAGCCGCCGCGCGACCAGGGCGAGACGACCAGCAGCGGTACCCTCGCGCCCAGGCCGATGGGCTGGAGGCCCCCGGGGTCGGCGCCGGGGACCAGCGGGCTCATCTCGTCCGGGTACTTGCCGAGGTCGAGGATCTCGTCACCGAGGCTGCGCACCAGATCGCGGGAGACCATGCCCTGGGCGCCGGGGCCACTGGTGACCGGCGGCATGGGCGGTACGACATGGTCGAAGAGGCCGTCGTTCTCGTCGTAGTTGACGATGAAGACGGTACGGCCCCACACCTCCGGGTTGGAGGTGAGCGCTTCGAGGACCAGGTTGATGTAGGCGGCGCCGTCCGTCGGCGATGCGGAGGGGTGCTCGCAGTACTTGTAGGGCGGGACGATCCAGGAGACCTGGGGCAGGGTGCCGCGCTCCACGTCCTCGCGCAGTTCCTTGAGCGTGTGGTCCGACGCCCCCTTCTCCACCAGCGGTCCCGTGGCACCCTCGGCGACCTGGTACTGCTCGAAGAACATCAGTGAGTTGTCGGTGTAGTTGTCCGTGGGGCTGCCCGGCTCGCCCGTGCCGCCCTGGTACAGCTTCCAGCTGACCTTCGCGGCCTCCAGCCGTTCCGGGTAGGTGGTCCAGGTGTAGCCGTTGGTGTTGTTGCGCTCCCCGAGGCCGGGGCCGTTGGGGCGGCGCCCGTACACGTTGCGCGGGTCGCAGGTCCCGCTCCACAGGTAGATCCGGTTCGGCGCGGTGTCGGCGTGCACCGAGGCGAAGTAGGAGTCGCAGATGGTGAACGCCTCGGCCAGGGCGTAGTGGTACTGCAGGTCCTGCCGCTTGAGGTGGCCCATGGTGAGGGTGTCCTGTTTCTGGTTCACCCACTGGTCGTGGCGGCCCTCGTTCCAGGCCAGGTGTCCGCTGCTCCAGCCGTGGTCGGTGCCCGCCTGGTACTCCGTGGTGTTCTTGGGGTCGATGTACCAGGGCAGTACCTCGGTCGCGCTGTCCGGGAGTCCGCGCGCGTTGTAGCGCGCGGTGTGCGTGCCCGCGGCCGGCTGGTTCCAGACGGGTCTGCCGTTGGGCAGGAGCGCCGGGCGCGGGTCGCCGAAGCCGCGGACTCCGCGGAGGCCGCCGAAATAGTGGTCGAACGAGCGGTTCTCCTGCATCAGGATCACCACATGGTCGACGTCCTTGATGGAGCGGGTGCGGGAGAGGGCGGGCATGGCCATGGCCTTGCCTATCGCCGGTGGGAAGACCGAGAGCGCGGCGGCCGACGCGGCTGTCGCACCGCTTGCCTGGAGAAAACGCCGGCGATCAAACGTGACCATGTGGCTGCAACCTTCTGTTGGCAACAAGGGGTTTTCGAACACCTCCGATCATTCAGGGCCGCATCCCCTCCTGGGTAGCCCCCGGAAGGACTTGGAGTGATCAACCAGCCAACTCTGTGTTCACCGGGCCTCCATGGGCAGGCCGCTGTTCTGCGGAAATACCGCTCGTTGGCGGGCTGTCGTCCGCTGCCCTGTACCGTTCGGCGGCCGACGCGATGAGCGGCATGGAGCGTCATGGGCGGGAACAGCCGGACTCGGGGCAAGGCGGCGCGCCACGGAATTCCACGTGGAAATATCTGGAATCGCCGGGTCTTCCGGTATATCGGCGGGTCCACGGCGAGACGCCCGTTCCCAACCATCGGTTTTTGCCCAAGCTGTGTCCGAAACTATTCGTTCACCCTGCTGAGCGTCGCTGGGATCTCGACAACGACATATCCACGCCCATAGCGTCTCGCCCATGACAACCCCCCCGGACGACCGGAGATTCCGGCGTGAGATGGCCGTGGCCCACAGGTCTGGATGGCATCTCATCGACTTGCTCAGCGCACTTCCCGAGCCAGGCGATTCCCTGATGGTGACCATCCTGGGCGAGCCCGTCGTCGTCTGCCGCAATGCCGCCGACGGAGAGCTCGAAGCGTACCGGTGCCTGCGCCGGCCCCGTGGCGCGCCGCAGCCCGTACGGTGCGTCATACGCC
>NZ_JBHYWP010000190.1:0-4411 GCF_042751845.1 Streptomyces sp. NPDC059398
CCCGGCCCAAGTACGTCCAGTACGACGACTTCCGGCCGGCACGCCGAGAGCATGCACCGGACGCCGCTCCTTGACGGGCAAACCCTGCCTGCCGCGGCACTGGAGTCCGGCCGGGCCACAGACCGCTCCGCCCCGCCCCGCAGCCACGGCCCCGCCCCCCCCGTTCGGGGCCACGGGCCGGGGCGGGGCGGAGCACCACCGGTACGGACGAACGCCCCGGTGGGCCTCGTGATCCGGACGGCACGGCCTACGGCAGGCGGACCTGCTCCATCGCCTTCCGTACGTCCTCGACGCGCGGGTCGTTCATCTCGCTGTACGCGTTCAGGGCTGCGCCCCAGGAGGCTGTCGCCCGTGCCTCATGGCCCAGTTCGTGCAGGATGTCCCCCTGGCGGGCGAGCGATTCGGCTTCGCCCCACCGGTCCCTCGCGGAACGGTGGAGTCCGACGGCGAGTTCGGCGTACCGCAGGGCCTGCTCGCTGTCGCCGCGCGACTGGTAGATGATGCCGACCTTGATCAGGCTCCGCCCCTGGCGCTGGTAGTCCCGGATCTCCTCGCAGATCTGCAGCGAGTCCCGCGCGGCGGTCAGCGCCGCGTCCGGCCTGCCGGTCCGGGTCTCGATGTCGCACAGGGTGCCGAGCGCCGCGGCCTGGCCCTCGTGGCTGCCCGCCTCGGTGAAGATGTCGAGCGCGCGCACGGCGAAGTCATGGGCCTCACCGAGATCGCCGTGGTCGCGCACCGTGATGGCGCAGTTCTCCAGGGCCCATCCCTCGCCCGGCCGGTCCTGGACACGGCGGAGCAGGACCAGCGCCTCCTCGCAGAGACGGCGGCTGCGCCGGCAGTCGCGCAACCACCAGCAGGCGTACGCCAGATGGGTCTTGATCCACCCCGCGGCCCGGTCGTCGCCGGTCTCCAGGGCCGCCTTCTGCGCGAGTTCGTGCGTCAGTATCCAGACGGACCAGGGCTTGCGCAGGATCAGATAGTCGAACAGGCGCAGTCCCAGCAGGACCACCTCGTCACGCAGCCCGTGCTCCGCCGCGAGTTCGCTGACCGGCATCAGGTTGGACAGCTCCGAGTCGCACCAGCGCAGCGCCGCCACCGCGTCGTCGAAGGCGGCGGGGGCGTAGTCGTCGTGCCGCGGCTGCCAGCGCACCCAGTCCAGACTCGTACGGAACGGGGCGAGGTGGGCATGGGTCGCCGACACCATGCGGATGTACCACTCCACCATGCGCTCGACGGCCTGGCGGCGTGACTCCGCCACCTCGTCGACGAGGACACGCTCGGCCGCGTAGAGCCGTAGCAGTTCGGGGAGCCGGAGGCCGTCGTCGCCCAGCGCCTCCAGCAGATGCATGCTGTGCAGCTTCTCCAGGAGCGCCGCGGTCTTCGCCGGCGGGCGGGCGCAGAGAGCCGCGGCGCAGGCGGGGGAGATGCGCACCCCCGGGTGCAGGCTCAGCAGCCGGAACATCCGCCTGCTCTCGGGGTCCAGTTTGCGGTAGGACCAGGAGAACACGGTGCGCACCGCGACCGGTTCGTCGGGCGAGAGCACTTCCAGCTGCCGGCGCTCCGCGACCAGATTGGCGAGCAGCTGCTCCAGACCGATGTGCGGGTTGCTGACCGCCTGCTCGGCCACGATCCGCAGGGCGAGCGGCAGATGACCGCAGCGGACGGCCAGTTCGTCGAGGACATGGGCCTCGGCGTCGGCCCGCTCGCCGATCGCTGTCCGCAGCAGCAGTACGGAGTCTCCGTCCGACAACGGCTCCAGAGTGACCCGGGTGGCGTGGGTGCGCACCGCCATGGCGAAGAGCCTGCTGCGGCTCGTGACCACGACGACACACTCGCTGGAGCCCGGCAACAGGGGCTCCACCTGGGAGAAGTCCGCCGCGTTGTCCAGGATCACCAGGGTCCGGCGGCCGGACAGCATCGTCCGGTAGAGCGCCGCGCGTTCGTCGACGCTCCGCGGTACCTCGTTGAGCGGGCAGCCGAGC
The DNA here is from genome assembly GCF_042751845.1 of Streptomyces sp. NPDC059398. Taxonomy (NCBI): domain Bacteria; kingdom Bacillati; phylum Actinomycetota; class Actinomycetes; order Kitasatosporales; family Streptomycetaceae; genus Streptomyces; species Streptomyces sp. NPDC059398. The sequence continues at coordinate 1,983 of NZ_JBHYWP010000190.1, forward strand.
GCCACCAGGAACTTCTCCAGGGCGTCCTGCGGAAGGACCTGCGACTGGTTGCTGGAGTAGCCGTGCAGATCGACGTAGAGCTGACCGTCGGGAAAGAGCCGGGCGACGCTGTGCGCCCAGCGCAGCGCGAGTGCGGTCTTGCCCACACCGGGCGGGCCGTCGACCGCCACCACATGCGGTGCGCCCGGGTGGTCGGGCTCCTGGAGCGCGCCGTTCAGCTGTCCGATGGCGCTCTGGCGGCCTACGAAACCGATGGTGACACCGGGCAGTTGGGCGGGGCGCACCAGATGCGGCGGGGCGGCGGCCGGAGCGGGATCGGCCGCGGCGAGGGCCAGCAGCCTGCCGCCCGCGCCCAGGACCTCGTCGCACCGGCGCGCCAGATCCTCGGACGGCCGTCTGCCGTGTCTTATCTTGCTCAGCCAGCCGGCCGTGTAGCCCACGTGCTGTGCCAGCTTGCGCCAGGAGAGCCCGCGCTCTTCCAGTAGTGCCGCGAGTTCCCTGCTGAAGGGGGTGGCCCCGTCCGGCTCGGCAGCCAAAACAAACCTCCTGCTGCGCTGGATATCGACAACGATGTGCAGGTCAGTGGGGCTAGAAGCGGGGCCTGGAAAGGCTGCACATCCGCACATCCCGGCAGATCACACCGTTCGCCACCGACCGCACCGCTGGTCTCGTCATCGACTCCCCGTTTCCCCCGTGGTGCCATCAACGCCATCCTCCGTTACGCGGACCCGGCCGCCGAACGCGATAGTGCGGTGAATTCCCTTCAAGTGAACGAGAAGGGCAGACGGTGGTTCCAGCGGAATCGGGGGGCGCAACCTGCCCACTGTAACTGTGGTCAAGTTAGGGAGCAAGAGAGTTTCCTACTGGCCGGTCGGGTGAACTCAGGGGCCCGAATCGGCGCCCGTTTCCCTGCCCGATCCGGTAAAAGGCGGGCCGGTCCGGGCGGGCGCGGTTTCGCAACGCACCCGCCTGACCTGAGAGTTCGTGCCGTCCCCTTCGTCGCCGGGGCCCTCGGGCCCGGCCGCCCGTCGTTCACGGGGTGTTCACCGCGGGAGGATTTGGCACACCTTCCCCCGTGCTCCCCGTGTTCGGATTCGGAGTTCCGGTGGAAAGCCGGGAAGGTATACCGGGCGGGCGGCCGAAATGCTACGTCAACGATTCGGAATACTTTGTTCCGTTCTTTTCTCTCCTTTGGGGCGCCTTGTTTCGGTGCCGTGAATTCCACGGCCGGGCGGAAGGTGCTGACCTGGCCGGTACCCGGCCTGGGCGGCTTCCCGCGGAGCGCCGGGCCCGGTCACTCGCCGGGGGGCGTGCCGGAGTGAAGGTGCTGAAACCTGTGAAATCGCCAGAAAGTTGGGTAAGTTGATGTAAGGCGGCAAAAGGGTCGAACGGCCCCGGTCCGGTGGTCCTTGGGGGCGAATTCCAGACAGTGTCGGGCGCAATCCAGGGCTTCGGACGCACCCCTGTGCGGGGCCGCCGGGCTGTCCCGCCGGCGGGACAACCGATCAGAACCGGGCTGCTACTGTGGGTGAGATGCCTGCCACACCCCCCGACTCCGACGGCGCCGGCCGAAGCTCCCTCGGAGCCTTCATCAGGTCGCGTAGGGAGCGCCTCTCGCCCGCGGACGCCGGTGTCGCCGACACGGCCCGCCGGCGGACGCCCGGACTGCGGCGCGAGGAGGTAGCCGTACTCTCCGGAGTCAGCCTCAGCTGGTACACGTGGCTGGAGCAGGGGCGCGACATCAAGGTCTCGCGCCAGGTGCTCGGTTCACTGGCCCGCGCTCTCCGGCTGTCCGTCATGGAGGAGCAGCACCTCTACCGGCTCGCGGGGGAGCTGCCGCCGGCGGCCGAGAGCGGCAGGGCGTGCCCGGTGGCCGCCGGCCATCTGCAGGCCGTACTGGACGCCCTCAACCCCAACCCGTCGTTCCTGCTCGACCAGCACTGGGACATCCTGGGCTGGAACCGGGCGGAGACCGGGCTGTTCACCGACTTCTCCGAACTGCCGGAAGCCCGCAGGAACATGCTGTGGATGATTTTCGGGTGGGGCCCGGCCCGGGAGCTGATGACCGACTGGGAGCAGCAGGCGACGCTCGTGCTGGCGCAGTTCCGGATGACGGCCGACGAGCATCCGGCGGACCCCAGGTTCGGCGAGATCACCGCGGAACTGCGGTCCGCGTCACCGGAGTTCGCCCGGTACTGGGAGCGGCACGAGGTGGCGGGGTACCAGCCCGTCCTCAAGCGGTTCCAGCACCCGCGGGCGGGTGCGCTGTCGTTGCGCCAGTCGAAGCTGATCGCCGCCGACGACCCCAGGATCCATCTGGTCACCCGGCTCCCGGTCGACCCGCAGAGCGCCGCCCGGCTGCCGCTGCTGCTGGACTGAGCCGCGGGCACCACCGACGACGACGCCGGCCCGGACGACCTGAAGAAGGT
>NZ_JBHYWP010000191.1:0-4158 GCF_042751845.1 Streptomyces sp. NPDC059398
ACCCCACTGCGGGTGCCGCCCTTCGGCGCTGTTCCGGTCCGCCGGACTCCTCCGGCGGCTACTTGCGCATGACCTCGGGCTCGTGCCGGCGCAGCAGACGCGCCACCACGACACCGCAGACCACGCCGATGACGAGCAGGACCCCCATGTCCATCACCCAGGTCCCGAGCGTGTGGTCCCAGAGCGGGTCGGTGCTGCCGGGGTCCTTCTTGTTGGGCAGCAGCACGTTCAGCGACGCGGTGGCACCCGCGGCCGCCACCGCCCAGCGGGCGGGCATCAGGAAGGAGAACTGGTTGATGCCCGCGGCGCCGTTCAGGGTGAAGAGGCAGCCGGTGAAGACGACCTGTGTGATGGCGAACATGACGAGGAGCGGCATGGTCTTCTCGGAGGTCTTCACCAGCGAGGAGATGATCAGGCCGATCATCATCGAGGTGAGGCCGAGCGCCATGATCGGCAGGGTCATCTCGACCCGGGTGGAGGACGGGAAGACGACGCCCTCCGTCGGCGCGGTCTTCGTGCCGAAGCCGATACCGCCGATGATGGCGCCCTGCACCAGGGTGATCAGGCCGAGCACGATCACCTTGGACATCAGATAGGCGGAACGCGACAGACCGGTGGCCCGCTCCCGTTCGTAGATCACCCGTTCCTTGATCAGTTCTCGTACGGAGTTGGCCGCCCCGGCGAAACAGGCCCCCACCGCGAGGATCAGCAGGATCACCGCGCCGTCCCCGTTGCTGAGGTGCCCGGAGAGCGGGCCGAAGCCCAGTCCGTAATCCGTGGGGATCAGCGCCCCGACCGTGCCCAGCACCGCGGGCAGCAGCAGGGAGAGCGCCATGAAGCCCTTGTCCGAGACGATCACCGACACATAGCGGCGCATCAGGGTGAACAGCTGGGAGCCCCACGCCTGCGGCTTCGGCGGTCTCATCGACTGCGCGGACGGCATCTGGACCGACTGCACGGCGACCGCGTCGATGTCCGCCGCGTACATCTGGTAGTGCTGCGAACCGCGCCAGCGCCCCGCCCAGTCGTAGTCGCGGTAGTTCTCGAACGCCGAGAAGACATCGGCCCAGCTGCTGTAGCCGAAGAAGTTGAGTGCCTCCTCGGGCGGGCCGAAGTACGCGACTGAGCCGCCGGGCGCCATCACCAGGAGCTTGTCGCAGATGGCGAGCTCGGCCACGGAGTGGGTGACGACGAGGACCGTACGGCCGTCGTCGGCGAGGCCACGCAGCAGCTGCATGACATCGCGGTCCATGCCCGGGTCGAGCCCGGACGTCGGCTCGTCCAGGAAGATCAGCGACGGCTTGGTCAGCAGTTCGAGTGCGACCGAGACGCGCTTGCGCTGGCCACCGGAGAGGGAGGCGACCCTCTTCTCCTTGTGGATGTCCAGCTTCAGCTCGCGCAGCACCTCGTCGATGCGCGACGAGCGCTCCGCCTCGGTGGTGTCGGCGGGGAAGCGCAGCTTGGCCGCGTACTTCATCGCCTTACGGACCGTGAGTTCCTTGTGCAGGATGTCGTCCTGCGGGACCAGTCCGATGCGCTGGCGCAGCTCGGCGAACTGCTTGTACAGATTCCGGTTGTCGTAGAGGACATCGCCGCGGTTGGCGGGCCGGTAGCCGGTGAGCGCCTTGAGCAGGGTGGACTTCCCGGAGCCCGAGGGGCCGATGACCGCGATGAGCGACTTCTCGGGGACCCCGAACGAGACGTCCTTGAGGATGTCCTTGCCGCCGTCGACCGTCACCGTGAGGTGGCGGGCGGAGAAGGAGACCTCGCCGGTGTCGACGAACTCCTCAAGACGGTCGCCCACCAGCCGGAAGGTCGAGTGACCGACACCGACGATGTCGTTCGGGCCGATCAGGGCCGTGCCGGACTTCGCCATCGGCTGGCCGTTGATGTACGTGCCGTTGTGCGATCCGAGGTCCCGGATCTCGAAGCGGCCGTCCGGTGTCGCGACGAACTCGGCGTGGTTGCGGGAGACCTGGAGGTCGGAGACGACCAGTTCGTTCTCCAGCGCACGGCCGATGCGCATCACCCGGCCGAAGGCCAGCTGGTGGAAGGTGGTCGGGCTGCGGTCGCCGTAGGCCGGCGGGGCCCCCGCGCCCCCGTCCGCCGGTCCGCCCTGCGGGGGCACCTGGCCGTGCGGGGACACCTGGCCCTGCTGCGGCATCTGCCCCTGCGGCTGCTGCCAGCCCTGCGGGGCGGCGTCCGGCGGGGCGGCGTCCGGCGGGGCGCCATTCTGCGGAGGCCGGGCCGGGGCCCACTCCGCCGGGGCGCCCTGCTGCTGGGGAGGGGCGTACGCCGGTCCCTGCCCCTGGGCGGCCTGCGGGGCGTGCATCGGCGCGGCCGCCTGGGCCTGCGCGGGCGCCTGGGCCTGCGCGGGCGCCTGGCTCTGGGCGGCGGCAGCCGGGGCGGATACGGTCAGCAGCGGGCCGTCGGCCGCGTTGCCGAGGTGCACCGCGGAACCGGGACCTATCTCCAGTTGCTGGATCCGCTGCCCCTGCGCATAGGTGCCGTTGGTGGACCCGTGGTCCTCGATCACCCAGCCGCGGCCTCCCCAGCTGATGGTGGCGTGTCGCCACGAGACCCTGGCGTCGTCGACCGGCAGGTCCCCCTGCGGATCACGGCCGAGGGTGTACGACCTGGACGGGTCGAGCGTCCAGATCCTGCCATTCAGTTCAAGTACGAGTTCCGGCACTCCAGCCCCACTTGTTGTCCCCCGAAATACCCCCGTTGCAGGGAGTCTAGGGATGGCGAACATCCTGGGGAACTATTTCAGGCCCGGTGACGTATCGGGAAGCCGGGCCGTGTGACGACCGCGTACCAATGGGGTGGAGGGGCACCGGCCCCGGCGACGTCAGGGACAAATGGGGCCGAAGCCGCCGGTGCGCCGGGCGGCCCAGGTCCCGGCGTCCGGTCCTCGGGACAGCCCGGGTGCGGCACGCCCGGGACCTATACGGTGGGACCACCATGAGCGCATCTCAGCCAGCAGTCCACGAGGACTCCCCGACCCTTCTCGTCAAGATCTTCGGGAAGGACCGCCCCGGGCTCACCGCCGGGCTCTTCGACACCCTCGCCGCTTACGCAGTCGACGTCGTCGACATCGAGCAGGTGGTCACCCGTGGCCGGATCGTCCTGTGCGTACTCGTCACGGCTCCGGGCCCCGGCGGCAACGCCCAGGGCGAGCTGCGAGCGACCGTGCACAGCTGGGCCGAGTCCATCGGGATGGAGGCCGAGATCATCTCCGGTACCGGTGACAACCGGCCCCGGGGCAGCGGGCGTTCCCATGTGACCGTGCTCGGCAACCCGCTCACCGCCGAGTCGACCGCCGCCATAGCGGCCAGCATCACCGCCACGGGCGGCAACATCGACCGTATCTTCCGGCTGGCCAAGTACCCGGTGACCGCAGTGGAGTTCGCGGTGTCCGGGGTGGAGACCGAGCCGCTGCGCACGGCGCTCGCCATCGAGGCGTCGGTGCTCGGCGTGGATGTGGCCGTGATCTCGGCGGGGCTGCACCGCCGCGCCCAGCGGCTCGTCGTGATGGATGTGGACTCGACCGTCATCCAGGACGAGGTGATCGAACTCTTCGCCGCGCACGCGGGATGTGAGCAGGAGGTCGCGGAGGTGACGGCGCGCGCGATGCGTGGCGAGCTCGACTTCGAGCAGTCGCTGCACGCGCGGGTGGCGCTGCTGGCCGGGCTCGATGCCTCGGTCGTCGACAAGGTGCGGTCCGAGGTACGGCTCACTCCCGGTGCCCGCACCCTGATCCGTACGCTGAAGCGGCTCGGCTACCAAGTGGGCGTCGTCTCCGGCGGGTTCACCCAGGTCACCGATGACCTCAAGGGGCGCTTGGGCCTCGATTTCGCGTCGGCCAACACGCTGGAGATCGTGGACGGCAGGCTCACCGGGCGGGTCACCGGCGAGATCGTGGACCGCGCGGGGAAGGCACGGCTGCTGCGGCGCTTCGCCGCGGAGGCGGGTGTCCCGCTGGCGCAGACCGTCGCCATCGGGGACGGTGCCAACGACCTGGACATGCTCAACGCGGCGGGCCTCGGCGTCGCGTTCAACGCCAAGCCCGTGGTCCGCAAGGCGGCCGACACGGCGGTGAACGTGCCCTTCCTGGACACCGTGCTCTATCTGCTGGGCATCACCCGCGAAGAGGTC
>NZ_JBHYWP010000192.1:0-4145 GCF_042751845.1 Streptomyces sp. NPDC059398
GGGCCCGGCACAGGCGTACATCAGAGCCGGTCGAGGATCTTGTGCATCGTGTCGACTTCGGCCCGCTGGTTCTTCACCACGGCGGCGGCGAGCTTCTTGGCCCGGCTGTTGCGGCCCTTCTTCTGCTCGTCCTCGGCCATGGTGATCGCGCCCTTGTGGTGACCGATCATCATCTCGGTGAACCTCTTGTCGAAGTCCTTGCCCCTGGCCGCCTTGAGCCCGGCCATGTCCTGGGCGGACATCATGCCGGGCATGGTCTGGCCACTGCCGTGGTCCATGCCCGGCATGCTGTGGTCCATGGACGGGGAGGCCGGCTTGCCCCACGAGGAGAGCCAGCCCCGCATCGTGTTGATCTCGGGGCCCTGAGCCTTCTCGATGTCCCCGGCCAGGCTCTTGACCTCCGGGTCCGCTGCCCGGCTGTCGGCCAGCTCGGCCATCGAGACGGCCTGCTGGTGGTGCGGGATCATCATCTGCGCGAACGTCACGTCCGCCGCGTCGAAGTCCCCCGGCGCCGAGGCGGCAGGGCTGCTTCCGTGGTGCGCGTCATGTGCGGACGTGTGCTTCTCGCCGGAGCCGCAGGCCGTGAGCCCGAGAGCGAGAGCGGTGGCAACACCCGTGGCCAGGGCGGCACGACGGGGTGCGAGGGAGAGGGAGTGCGGGAGAACAGGCATGGCAGGTCTTTCCGGGTGGGCGCGCCCGGAGGCGCGCGGGTGAACGGGGACCGTTGCCGGGAAACGCCGACCGTGACGGCCGGGTCCGGCGCGGCCCTGTCACACCCGCGCGATACAGACCTGCAGCAGCAGACTTCGCCCGCTTCCCGGCGGGCCTCCTTTTCCGGTCCGGCCCAGGAGCACGGGGCGGCCGTTCAGCACCCGCGCGGCGAGGAGTGCGACGACGGCAAGGGCGCTGAGTCCGGCCTGCCTGAGCGAGGTGTGGTCACGCGCGGGGGTCGACACACAGACCGCGCCGCGCATCGGCTGCTCGGGGCCGGCCCGGAACGCGGTATCGGCCCGGAGACCGGGCCCGGAGTGAACAGTGGCCTCATGGGCGCCTGCGGACGTCATCGCGCGGGCGCCATGGCCGGAGGCCATCGCAGTGGCGCCAAGGCCACCGGGCATCACCGCGTTCCCGGAGGGCGCGCCGTGGCAACCGCCGGCCGCGGTGGCCGGAGCACCGTGCATGAGGAAGAGGCCGAAGAGCACCGCGCACACCGCGGCCAGCCGCGCAGTGGCGCGTCCGCGTGCGGCTCCCCTGCTCACCCGGCTCCCCACTCTCCGTATCCGGTGTCCGGCTTGGCGGCCGTTCCGGTTGGCTCCGGCGTTCCAGCCGTCCGAGCCGCTCTGGTTGGCTCCGGCGTTCCGGCTGTCCGCGCCGTTCCGGTTCGTCCGGGCGTTCCGTTCTGCCGGCGTGCGCTTGTCAAGGGCGGCTGCGACCGCCCGGCCCGACCATACCCCGGCGCGGTATTCAGCGCCCGGTCGGCCCCTGGCCCCGGCCCCGTGCACCGCCCAGTCCCCTGCCCGTACCGGCCTGGTCGCCGGGGTTCCGGCGGCGCCGCTAACGACACTGGTAACCGACATCGGTGCAGCCTTTGCACGGGTGGCCCCTGCTGAGGTTCACTGCCCGTCTCCGACCGCACAGGGGGACACGACGTGAGCAGCCACGATCATCACCATCCGGGCTCGGGCGACCACGGGCACAGCCACGGCGTGGCCCGGGACGCCGACCGCCGCTGGCTCGGCGCGGCGCTCACCCTGATCGTCGTCTTCATGGCAGGGGAGGTCGCCGTCGGGCTGGCGGCACACTCCCTGGCCCTGCTCTCCGACGCGGCCCACATGCTGACCGACGCCGCGTCCATCGTCCTGGCGCTGGTCGCGATGCGGCTGGCGGCCCGGCCCGCCCGGGGCGGCTACACGTTCGGCCTCAAGCGCGCCGAGATCCTCTCCGCCCAGGCCAACGGCATCACCCTGCTCGTACTCGCCGCATGGCTGGCCTACGAAGCGGTGCGCCGCCTGATCGACCCACCCCCGGTGACCGGCGGACCGGTCCTGGTCACCGCGCTCGTCGGGGTCGTCGTCAACCTCGTGGCCGCCTGGTGCATCTCCCGGGCGAACCGCAGCAGTCTCAACGTCGAGGGCGCCTACCAGCACATCCTCACCGACCTGTACGGCTTCATCGCCACCGCCGTCGCCGGTGTGGCCGTGCTGACCACGGGGTTCGAAAGGGCCGACGCCATCGCCACCCTGGTCGTGGTCGCGCTGATGCTCCGGGCCGGCACCGGTCTCGCCCGCGCCTCGGGCCGTATCTTCCTCGAAGCGGCGCCGGCGGGCACCGACCCCGACGTACTCGGCGACCAGCTCGCGGCCCAGGAAGGTGTCGTGGAGGTCCACGACCTGCACGTCTGGCAGATCAGCTCCGAGCAGACCGCCCTGTCCGCGCATGTGCTGGTCACCCGCGCCGGGGACTGCCATGCCGTACGCCGCGACCTCGAACGCCTTCTGGCCGACCAGTGGGCCATCACCCACACGACCCTCCAGGTCGACCACGCCCACGCGGTCGCGGCCGGACAGGAGCTCACCATCGGCTCCGCACCGCCGCCCGTGACCGGGGGCGGCGCCCACTGCGAGGACGCCCACGGCCCCACCCACCACGCGGGACCGCACGACCACTGATCCGGAACGGGCGGGGTGACGACCGGAGGGACAGGCGGGACGGGCAGGCCGAGCATCGGGGGAATACCCCCCTTGGGTATGGTGTTCCTGTGATCGGGAAGGCGGAGACCACAGGCAGCCCCTGTTCCGCCCCCGACCGGCCCACCCACAGCGATCCTTAAGGACGATGCGATGACCCCCCAGGCAGACTCCCGCTCCAGCGCCGCGACCGACATCACGGGCGGCCCTGTCACCACCACGTACCGGGTGTCGGGCATGACCTGCGGCCACTGCGAAGGAGCGGTAACGGAGGAGATCTCGGCCCTCTCCGGTGTCACCTCGGTCGAGGCCGCCGCCTCCACCGGCCAGGTCACGGTCACCTCCGCCGCGGCCCTGGACGACGAGGCCGTCCGCGCCGCCGTCGACGAGGCGGGCTACGAGCTCGCCGGCCGTCTCTGACGTTCCGTACCGCCCGGGGCCGCTCCGCCCCGGGCCCCGGATTCCACTCCGGTCCGTGCCGCCCCGCTGATACGGAAGCCGTACGCACCGGACTCCCCCAGGAGACCAGCAATGACCACTACGGTTCACGAGCACCCGGTGGCTCCGGCCGCCCAAGTCGAACTGTCCATCGGTGGAATGACCTGCGCGTCGTGTGCGGCGCGCGTCGAGAAGAAGCTCAACCGGCTGGACGGGGTCACCGCCACGGTCAACTTCGCCACCGAGAAGGCGAAGATCTCGTACGGCGGAGACCTGGACGTCTCGGACCTGATCGCCACCGTCGAGAAGACCGGCTACACCGCCGAGGAGCCCACGCCGCCGGCCGCCGAGCCGCGTACGGAGCCGGGACCCGCACCCGTCGGCGATGAACAGGCCGCACTCAGGCAGCGGTTGCTCGTCTCGCTGACGCTCTCCGTACCCGTCGTCCTGATGGCGATGGTGCCGGTCCTCCAGTTCGACAACTGGCAGTGGCTCTCCCTCACGCTCGCCGCGCCCGTCGTGGTCTGGGGCGCGCTGCCGTTCCACCGGGCCGCCTGGACCAACGCCCGGCACGGCGCGGCCACGATGGACACCCTCGTGTCCATCGGCACGCTCGCCGCGCTCGGCTGGTCCCTGTGGGCCCTGTTCTTCGGCCGGGCGGGGATGACCGGCATGCGGCACGGGTTCGAGTTCACCGTGGCGCGGGCGGACGGATCGTCCTCCATCTATCTGGAGGCCGCCGCCGGGGTGACCACGTTCATCCTCGCCGGCCGCTATCTGGAGGCGAAGTCCAAGCGGAAGGCGGGCGCCGCGCTGCGTGCGCTGCTTGAGCTGGGCGCCAAGGACGTGACCGTGCTCAGGGACGGCCGTGAGTCCCGGATCCCGGTCGCCGGGCTGGCGGTCGGCGACCGCTTCGTGGTGCGCCCCGGGGAGAAGATCGCCGCCGACGGCACCGTGGCCGAGGGGGGGGCGGGCGGGGGCGCGGGCGCGCGCTCGCGGGGTGGGGGGGCCGGCGCGGGG
>NZ_JBHYWP010000193.1:0-4120 GCF_042751845.1 Streptomyces sp. NPDC059398
GGTCGACGGGCCGCGCCGCCGTCACAGCTCCCTGTGGACCTTGGTGTTGGACGCCTGGGCGCGGGGGCGGACCACCAGCAGGTCGATGTTGACGTGGCTGGGGCGGGTCACCGTCCAGGTGATGGCCTCCGCCACGTCCTCCGCGACCAGGGGTTCGGCCACGCCCGCGTAGACCTTGGCGGCCTTCTCCTCGTCGCCGCCGAAGCGGGTGGTGGCGAACTCCTCGGTCTTGACCATGCCGGGGGCGATCTCGATCACCCGCACCGGGTGGCCCACGATCTCCAGGCGGAGCGTCTCGGCGAGCACACGGGCGCCGTTCTTCGCCGCCACATAGCCCCCGCCGCCCTCGTACGCCCCGTGGCCCGCCGTGGACGAGACGATCACGATGGTGCCGTCGCCGCTCGCGGTCAGGGCGGGGAGGAGGGTCTGGGTGAGGTTGAGGGTGCCGATGACGTTCGTCTCGTACATCCGGCGCCAGTCCGCCGGGTCGCCGGTGGCCACCGGGTCCGCGCCGAGCGCGCCGCCCGCGTTGTTGACCAGGACGCCGATGGTGGGGAACGCGGTGGCGAACTCCTCGACGGCCGCGCGGTCGGTGACATCCAGGGCGTACGAGGTGGCCTGGTGGCCCGCCGCGTTGATCTCCGCGGCCACGGCCTCGATGCGGTCCTTGCGGCGGGCGGTGAGCACGACCCGGTAGCCCGCCGCTGCGAGCTGCCGTGCGGTGGCCGCACCGATGCCGCTGCTCGCTCCGGTGACGACGGCGATGCGGTTGGTGGCTGCGGGCGGCGGGGTCATGGCGGGGCTCCTCGGGAGGGGAGGCGTACGGGAGGCGGTGCCCAGGATATGCCGGTCTCAGCGGCCGCGCGGGGCGTACATGATCACGGCCATCCCGGCCAGACAGATCAGTGCGCCGGTCACGTCCCAGCGGTCCGGCCGGTATCCGTCGGCGACCATGGCCCAGACGATCGAGCCCGCGACGAAGATCCCGCCGTACGCGGCGAGGATCCTGCCGAACTCGCCGTCGGGCTGGAGCGTCGCCACGAAGCCGTAGATACCGAGCGCGATGACACCGCCGCCGATCCAGATCCAGCCCCTGTTCTCCCGCACTCCCTGCCAGACCAGCCAGGCGCCGCCGATCTCGAAGAGCGCGGCGAGTACGAAGAGGGCGGCGGAGCGGAGGATCAGCATGGGGGCAGCCTGGCATGATCCTCCGGGTGCTTGCCCCGCACGTCCTGGCCCTCGGGTCCTCGGGTCCTCGGTGTAATGGTCACCGTGTGCGGGCCGGCCGCGTCCCGGTCCTCCGTGTCCCGCCCGTCCTGGCCCTCCGGGTGCTGCGTCGTACGCTCTCCGCATGACGCAGAAGACGGCGCCGCGCAGCGTGCTGATGGCCGAGCTGGGTGCCACCTCCCGCCGGTACATGGCCGCGTACGCCCTGTTCAACCAGGCTCTCGCCGATCATCTGCGGCTGCACCCCACCGATGTGCAGTGCCTCAATCTGCTGAGTCTCGAAGCGGGCCCGGTCACCACGGGCCGGATCGCGGAGCTGACCGGGCTCACCACCGGATCGGCCACCCGGCTCGTCGACCGGCTGGAGCGTGCGGGCTATGTGCGGCGGCAGCGCGACACCGGCGACCGGCGGAAGGTCCTTGTGGTGACGGTGCCCGCGCGGATGGCCGAGTTCGGGGCGGTGTGGGCGCGGCTCGACGGCGCCTGGTCCGCCCTGTTCGACGCGTACGACGACCGCGAGATCGCCCTGCTCACCGAGCATATGCGGCGGACCGTGGCGATGAGCGCGCAGCAGATCAGCCGTCTGCGGAGCGGGGAGCTGGGCTGAACTCCCGCAGCGCGTCCGCCACGATCGCCTCCAGGCGGTGGTGGTGCGCGCCGCGCCAGTACACCCGTCCACAGGCGACGCACTGGGCGAAGACGTCGTGGGAGCGCTCGGTGCCGCCCTCGATCCGGCCGCGCACGCTGTCCTTGGACGCGGGCGCCAGCTCGCCGTTGCAGGCGCTGCACCGGGTCCACGGGGCGAGGGCGGGGGCGAACCTGCCCAGTACGTCGCGGAGTTGCTGGTCGGGCTGGTCGCTGTAGACGTACGCCCCGGCCCACAGCTCGCGCCGCCGCAGCAGGCCCCGGTCGCGGGAGAGCAGGACGCGCCGGTGCTCCGCCGAGTAGGTGGCGAGTGCGGGGTCCCCGATGTCCTCGCTGAAGTACGCGGTGTCGACGCCGAGCAGCCGCAACCGGCGGGCCAGCGTGCCGAGATGGACGTCGAGCAGAAAGCGCAGCGGGGCGCCCGGCACCCGCTGGGGGCGCTCCACCGCGTACACCTCGACGGTCTCTCCCGAGCGCGGGATGTGCGAGAACGGTACGGGCCGGCCGTCCACGACCAGCCGGCCCACCTCGGTCAGCGGAATGCCGGCCGACTCGACGACATGGCCGAGGGTCGACGAGCCGTCGGTGATCAGGTCCGTACGTCGTCCCTTGTTCTCCCTGCGCCGCTCCGCTGGGAGGAAGAGGCGCAGTCCGGGGGCGACTTCGAGGTGGATCTCCGGTCCGTTCACGGTGTCAGGATGTCATCGGGGCGGGGGGCGGGCCGGAGATTTCCGGTCCGCCTGTCAGATGGGGTCAGATGGGGTCAGATGGTGTCGGGGGCTGTGGGTGCCACGGTGAAGGCTGCCGCGTTCTCGGTGGCCCAGGTGGCGAAGGTGTGTGCCGGGTGGCCGGTGAGTGACCGCACCTGGTCGGTGACGGCCGTGGGGACGCCGTCGGACGCGGCCCAGTAGCGCAGCAGGGAGTCCGCGACCGTGGCGGGCAGATGGGCGCTGACCGACTCCTTCCACGCTTCGGGGCTGACACGCCGGAACGGGATGGTGCGGCCGGTCGCGGCTTCGATGGTGGCGATCTGCTCGGTGAAGGTGAGCGACTGCGGTCCGGTCAGGTGGTACGCCCCGCCGCGCACCGAGGGGTCGGTGAGGGCGGCGTACGCGGAATCGGCGATGTCCCGTTCGTGGATCGGATCGGAGTAACTGCCCGGGTACGGGAGGTCGATGACGCCGGCGGACCGCAGGGCCCACTTCCACTGGAGCGCGTTGCCCGCGAAGGCGCCGGGCCGCAGGACTGTCGTTCCGATGGACGAGGCGGCCAGGGCCTGTTCGACGGTGAGATGGGTGCGGGCGATCGCGCTCTCGGACGCGTGGGGGCCGAGCACGGAGCTGGAGGAGAGCAGCACGATGTGCCGGACGCCCGCGGCCTCGGCCTGCTGGACGAACGCGTCGATCCGGGAGGGCTCCGCGTAGAGGAAGACGGCGTCGGCCCCGTCGAGTGCGGCCGGGAAGGTGGCGGGGTCGTGGAGGTCGCACCGTACGGCTGTCACCCCGTCGGGCAGCGAGAGGTCTCCGGGGGCGGCCGATGCGGCCCGCACCTCGGTCCCGTTGCCGCGCAGCAGCGGGATGAGGGCGGTGCCGACCTTGCCTCGGCTTCCGGTGACGAGGACGGTCATGAGGGGTCCTTTCGGCGGTGGGCTCTGTGCGTTGCCGTTGCCTGCTCTGTCTTCTGTCTTCTGTCTTCTGTCTTCTGTGCTCTGTTGTGCTCTGTGTTCCGTGTTCCGTGCTCGGTGGCGCTCTCCGCGATACTAGGTGCCGCACAGAATCTGTGTCACGCAGTTAATGAGCCGGATGAGGCCCCCGTGCGGGTGGGGCCGGTGGGCACTCGGGGCGATCCGCTGACGGAGGCGTGCCTTCGGGCGCCTCCGCGCGTTACCCCGGGCATGAACGTACGTCGAATCCTCACCACTGCCGCCGCCGGATCCGCCCTGCTCGCCGCCTTCGCTCCCGTCGCCCAGGCCAATGACCTCGGGGGCACGATCAGCGACGCGGCCCAGACCACGGCCGCCGTCGGCGAGCAGGCCCAGCCCATCGCCAAGGGAGTCCTCGGAGACCACGTCGGCAAGAAGGTGCACGCCGTGAAGGGAGCGGCCAAGGCCGGCGGCGACGCCCTGAAGGCGGGCAACGAATTCCTCAGCAGCTGAATCCGGTTCGGCGGGTCCATTCCGCCCCGGAGACGTAACGGCCGGTTCCCGGGAGCATCTGCCCCCGGGTGCTCGGTGGCGCTCTCCGCGATA
>NZ_JBHYWP010000194.1:0-4085 GCF_042751845.1 Streptomyces sp. NPDC059398
GGGGGGGGCGCCCCCCCCCCCCCCCGGCCCTGCTGTGTGGTGCGGTGCTGTGCCCTGGTTCGGGGTGCGCGGTGGTTCAGGCTGCGCGCTGAGTCAGGCCGCCCGGCGGGTCAGCGCACTTCGGTGATCTCAGGGCCGCGCTGAAGCTGGCCCATGCCACCGGAGAAGCGCGAGCCCTCCTGCTCCTCCTGCTGCACACCGTCGGGCATCATCTGCGCGTCGTCCGGCAGCTTGAGGACGATCGGGTCGCGGGGGGCCATCGGTCCCTCGCCCCGGACCACCACGGTGTCCCGGAAGATCTGCTCCAGCACCCCGGCCGCCTCGGGCTGGACCGCGCCCTGGCCCGAGATGACACCGCGCAGGAACCAGCGCGGCCCGTCGACACCGACGAAGCGCACCAGCTGCACGCCGTTCGTGCCGTCCGGGAGCTGGACGGGCACCTGGGCCCGCAGCTCCCAGCCGAGCGGACCCTCGACCTCGTCGATGATGCCGCCCTGCTGGGTGATGCCCGAGGCGATCTCCTCGCGCACCTCGCCCCAGATGCCTTCCTTCTTCGGTGCGGCGAAGCCCTGGAGCTGTACGGCGCTGTCGCGCAGGACGACCGTGGCCGCGACGATCGCGTCACCCGCGACCTCGACACGCAGCTCCATGCCCTCGACCCCGGGGACGAACAGACCGCCCAGGTCCACCCGTCCCTCGGCCGCCTCACGGACCTCGGAGATGTCCCAGGGACCGTCGGGCCGCGGAGCGGGGGGCAGGCCGGACCTGTGGGCCCCGCTCACCTCCGCGGACTCCTCGCCCGCGGCGTCGGCGCCGCCGTCGAACTGCCCGGCCTCGCCCGTCGCGTCCTCGTCGGAACCGCTGTTCTTGCGACGTCCGAACACGTCACTGTCCTTCCCGGTCGGATACGACCGATGCGTATCGATTCCCACCCTGTGGCCCGCCCACAGCGGCATGTCCGCCGGTGGACCCGAAGCCCCCTCCGGCCCGTGACGAGCCGGGAAGCTCCGCCACCTCATGGAAGCGCACCTTCTCGACCTGCTGTACTACCAGCTGGGCGATCCGGTCGAAGCGCTCGAACCGCACGCTCTCGCGCGGATCGAGATTGACCACGATCACCTTGATCTCTCCACGGTACCCGGCATCCACCGTCCCCGGGGCATTCACCAGCGCGACTCCGCAGCGGGCCGCAAGCCCGGACCGCGGGTGCACGAAGGCGGCGTACCCGTCGGGCAGCGCCACCGAGATCCCGGTGGGCAGCACGGCACGCTCCCCCGGCGCCAGCTCGGCCGCCTCGGTGGTCACCAGATCGGCGCCCGCGTCGCCCGGGTGCCCGTAGGAGGGGAGCGGCGCGTCGGGGTCGACGCGGTGGATCAGTACGTCCACGGGGTCACGGCTCATGGGTTCACCTCGAAGGCACGGGCGCGCTTGATCTGGTCGGGGTCTTCCATCGCGGCCCGGATCTCCTCGGGCCGTCCGTTCTCGGTAAAGTGGTCCACCTTGACCTCGATGAACAGGGCGTCGGCGCGGACCGCGACCGGCCCGTCGGGACCGCCGATCCGGCCGGTCGCGGTGGAGAAGATCTTCCGGCCGCTCACCGCAGTGACCCGGGCCTCCAGATGGAGCGCGGTGCCCACCGGAACGGGCGCCACGAAGTCGGTCTCCAGCCGGCCGGTCACCGCGATCACCCGCAGCAGCCAGTTCAGCGAGCCGAGCGTCTCGTCGAGCGCGGAGGCGAGCACACCGCCGTGCGCGAGGCCGGGGGCGCCCTGGTGGGCGGGTTTCACGGTGAATTCGGCGGTGACGCTCACACCTTCACCGGCGCGCGCCTGGAGGTGCAGCCCGTGCGGCTGTCCTTCGCCGCAGCCGAAACAGTGCGCGTAGTGCGCTCCGAGCAGCTCACCGGGGGCCGGGGCATCGTGGTGGCGCACGGGCGCTATGGCGTCGGCCGGAGGCGTCAGCGCTGAAGATGTTCGTGTCACAGCCGCAGACATTACCCGCGCGGCAACGCGGGGTGGGCACCATGCCAAGCTTGGCCTCATGCAGCCTTACGAAGAACGTCTCACCGCGCCCCGCTCCTGGTGGCTCATCGCCCTCCTCGTCGGGATCGCGGGCGGGCTGATCACCCTGCCGCTCGGCACCCTGCCGATGCTCGGCGGCCTGGTCGGCGGTGCGGCGGTGGCGGGCATCATCGTCAGCTCGTACGGCTCGGTCCGCATCCGGGTCGTCGCGGGCTCCCTGGTCGCGGGCGACGCGAAGATCCCGCTGAGCGCGCTGGGCGAGGCCACGGTGCTGGACGCCGACGAGACGGTCGCCTGGCGCTCGTACAAGGCCGATCCCCGCGCCTTCATGCTGATGCGCAGCTATGTACGGACGGCTCTGCGGGTGGAGATCACGGACCCGGCCGACCCGACGCCGTACGCCTATCTCTCGACCCGTGACCCCGAGGCCCTGAAGACGGCCCTGGCCGCGGTGCCCGCCGCCTGACCCGGGCGCCGTCTGACCCGAGGGCTGCCCCCGCTAGAACTCTCCGGTGTCCCCGGCGGGGAGTTCCTTCGGCTGCTGGAGCGGTGGCAGCTCGGGGAGTGCGTCCCAGGAGACCTGGCGCTTGCGCATGTCCTTGCGCACCTTGGCGGCGAGCTTGTGGGTGTCCCGGCGGTTCATTACGGCGCCGACGGTGGCGCCCACCATGAAAGGCATCAGGTTCGGCAGGTCGCGGACGGTGCGCTTCATGATCTGCTGGCGCATCTCGCGCTTCATCTGGCCGCCGATCGCGGTGAACGTGGCGGGCTTGGAAATGTCGAAGCCGCGCTCGCCCGACCACGCGTGCAGATAGGCGGTGGAGCGGTCCTTGAGACTGCCCGGCGGGCGCATTCCGTAGACCTCGTGCAGTTCGGCGATGAGCTTCAGCTCGATCGCCGCGACTCCGGTGATCTCCGCGGCGATCTCGGCCGGCATGGCGAGCGGTACCGGCAGCATCGCGGCCGCCCCGATGCCCGCGCCGACGGCCGATGTGGCGTTGGCCGCGCCCGCGACGAGCCGGTCGGCGATCTCTTCGGGTCCGAGCCCGGGAAAGTGCTTGCGCAGCGTCGTGAGATCGCGGACCGGGATCCGGGGTGCGGTGGCGATGATGCGGTCGGTGACGTAGGCGAGCCCCGCCTTCGCGCCTGCACCGCTCTTCTGGATGCCCTGCTGTATCCCGTGCTGTATGCCATGCATGCCGTGTCTGAGGGCGCCCAGCCGACGGGCCCCGGTCATGGGTCCGTCCTGCACGTCCCGCGCCACTGCCGCGAAGGGCGCCGCCTCGTCGAGCGAGGCCGGAAGGCCCCGCTCGTCGTCCTGTGCGCTGCTGCCGAGCGCGCTCTCCCCGTGACCGTCCTCCTCCGGGGGCCGGAGGGCGAGGGGCTCGGCGGGCGCTTCCGCGCCTTCTGCCGGGCCCGTGACGCCCTGCTGGTCCTCGGGGGAACCCTTCCGCCGGAAGCGCCGCTTCCGGGACGGTGTCGCGCCTTCCACGGCCTGCTGCCTCAGTCGCAGTCGCGGCAGATGGGCTGGCCGTTCTTCTCGCGCGCCAGCTGACTGCGGTGGTGCACCAGGAAGCAGCTCATGCAGGTGAACTCGTCGGCCTGCCGGGGCAGCACCCGCACGGACAGCTCTTCGTTGGACAGGTCGGCGCCGGGCAGTTCGAGGCCCTCGGCCTGCTCGAACTCGTCGACGTCGACAGCCGCCGTCGACTTGTCGTTCCGACGTGCCTTGAGCTCTTCCAGACTGTCCTGGTCGCTGTCGTCGTCGGTCTTGCGTGGAGTGTCGTAATCCGTAGCCATGTCGCGCTCTCCCCCTCTGGGTATTTGCGGTGTCTCCAGCGCACGTAACGCGTGAGAGGCCGGACTTGTGCCCGACCTGAGGCGGAGATTTTGCCTCACATCAAGGTCTGTTACTCAATCGACACCCAACCGGATCCCCGGGGAGAGATCGATTTGGATGGCGAACGGGACCGTACACGGTCCCCGGGGGGGGGCCGCCGCCGGGCCCCCCCACGCCGACCCCGCCTAACAAGCCCCACCACAACACCCCCCTGCTGGAGGCAG
>NZ_JBHYWP010000195.1:0-3933 GCF_042751845.1 Streptomyces sp. NPDC059398
CCGCGGCCCCGAGCGCGGCGGCCAGCGCCTCGATGGGGGGCATGTACACCGCACCGTTGACCCCGGGGCCGCCGGACCCCACGATCGCGGCATGGGTCAGGTCGGGGCGGCCCGTCGACTCGCGCGGGGTGCGCGAGACGACCTTGGTACCGGTGGCCTTGTCGCCGAAGGACACCGTCAGCGCCTCGACGGTGCCCGCGGCCGGGGCCGGCTCCACCGCTGCCGAGTTCGGCTTGACGGTGATGACCGGAGTGCCCTGCGAGACGCGGGACTTGGTGGTGAACGACGCGGCGAACGCGGACTGGGTGGCGACCGGGCCTTCGTCACCGGCCTCCAGGTCGGTGGCGTCGGTGATGATCCCGGAGCCGATGCGCACGGCGAGGCGCGCGGCGATCTCCTTGCCCTCGGCGGAGGACGGGACCAGTACCGCGGCCGGCGACACCGCGTCGTACGCGGCCTGCAGCGCGTCGACCTTCGGGACGACGAGGTAGTCGGCGAACTCGGGGGCGTCGGCCGTGAGGACCTTCACCGCGCCGTGCTCGGCGAGCGCGGCGGCGGTGTCCTGGGCGCCGGCGCCCAGCGCGACGGCGACCGGGTCGCCGATCCGGCGGGCCAGCGTCAGCAGCTCCAGGGTGGGCTTGCGGACGGCGCCGTCCAGGTGATCGACATAGACGAGAACTTCAGCCATGGGATTGCTCTCCTGCGAATGCGAAGAATCGGGGGCGGTCTGGGGCTCGGGCGGTCGAGGGGCTCGGGAGCCTCAGATGAACTTCTGGCCCGCAAGGAACTCCGCGAGCTGCTTGCCGCCCTCGCCCTCGTCCTTGACGATCGTGCCGGCGGTACGGGCCGGACGCTCAGCCGCGGAGTCGACCCTGGTCCACGCGCCCTCCAGGCCGACCGTGCCGGCATCGAGGTCCAGGTCCTCCAGGTCCAGGGACTCCACCGGCTTCTTCTTGGCGGCCATGATGCCCTTGAAGGACGGGTAGCGGGCCTCGCCCGACTGGTCCGTCACGGACACGACGGCCGGCAGCGAAGCCTCCAGCTGCTCGCTTGCCGTGTCGCCGTCACGGCGGCCCTTGACCGTGGCGCCGTCGACCGACACCTCGGAGAGCAGCGTGACCTGCGGGACACCGAGCCGCTCGGCGAGCAGCGCCGGGAGCACACCCATCGTGCCGTCGGTCGACGCCATGCCGCAGACGACCAGGTCGTACCCGGTCTTCTCGATGGCCTTGGCGAGCACCAGCGACGTACCCATCACATCCGTACCGTGCAGATCGTCGTCCTCGACGTGGACGGCCTTGTCGGCACCCATCGAGAGCGCCTTGCGCAGCGCGTCCTTGGCGTCCTCCGGGCCGACCGTGAGGACAGTGATCTCCGCGTCGTCGGCCTCGCCCGCGATCTGGAGCGCCTGCTCCACCGCGTACTCGTCGAGCTCCGACAGCAGCCCGTCGACATCATCACGGTCCAGTGTCAGGTCATCGGCGAAATGCCGGTCACCGGTGGCATCGGGCACGTACTTCACACAGACAACGATCCTCAAGCTCACGCCGGCTCTCCTACTGCATCGTCTTTTCCGGGCTGCCTTGTTGCTCGCAGCATAGGCGCCTGATGGGGCGATTTCCGGTTGGGGGTTCTGACGCCCCCCAACGAAATATTACTCGCCAGTACATCCAGTATGTACCCGGTAAGCAAGCGCTTTGAACTGTGACGTGAGCAACGCTCCGTAGCCGGGTGTTCCGGGAGAGTCTCAGTCCCGCAGAGCGTTGAAGCACCCCTGGTGGTAGAGGAGGGGGCGCCCGGCCCCGGCCGGGTCGCCGGTGACCACCTCGGCGATCACGATGCGGTGGTCCCCGGCGGGGATCCGCGCCACCACCCGGCAGACCAGCCAGGCCAGTACGCCGTCGAGCAGCGGCACACCTCCGGGGCCGCTGCGCCACCCGGTGGGCGGGGCGAACCGGTCGGCGCCGCTGCGGGCGAAGGTGGCGGCCAGTTCCCGCTGATGCTCGCCGAGTATGTGGATCCCGACGTGTTCGGCCACGGCCATCACCGGCCAGCTCGACGAGCCCGTACCCACACCGAAGGAGACCAGCGGCGGCTCGGCGGCCACCGAGCTGACCGAGGTGGCGGTGAAGCCCACCGGGTGTTCACCGGCAGCGGTGACCACCGCGACACCGGCCGCGTGGCGGCGGAAGACTGAGCGGAGCAGCGCGGGGGCCGCGAGCGGCTCAGCCGCTGGGACGTCCGGGACCGTCCGGGTCGCGGGCTGCTCCCCTGCCGGAACCGGCCGGGACGGCGTCGTCATACGGATGTCCTTCTCCGGGGCGAGCGCACGGGGCCGGGGGTGTTCAGACACCCGGACAGCCCGCGCCGGTGGTGCGGGCGGTGGCCCGACGGGAGTGGCACCGGCCGTCGGGAGAGCAGAGCTGCGACATAGCGTCAGGTTGACGATTCGGGGGAGGCTCCGTCAAGGGCGTCCCGGAATGTGGGAGATCGCTCACGGTGAGTCAGACCGCCTCTCCCAGGGCGGCGATGACGTCCGCCCTGCGCGGCTGGCCCGAGGCCCGGCGGACGATCCGGCCCCGCGCGTCGAGCACCAGCACGGTGGGGGTGCTGTGGATGTCCAGCTCCCGTACGAGTCCGAGCCTGGACTCGGCGTCGAGCTCGACATGGGTGACACCGTCGACCATCGCGGCCACCTCCCGCAGGACCCGCCAGGTGGCCCGGCAGGGCCGGCAGAAGGCGGTGGAGAACTGGACGAGCGTCGCCCGCTCCCCCAGCTCCTCGCCCAACTCCGCGGCCCCGAGCCGCCGTTCACCGTCCTGCCCCTGCACGTCGTACTCCGTTCCCCGGTCGCGTACCGGTCGCCATCCTCACGGTTCCCCGCCGCCCGTCCGGCTGAGGCCACCGTGGCACCTGCCCCTCTCCGGGGTGCAGCGCTGCCGGGCCCAGGATGATTCCCCGGTGTCCCGCGAGGCGCTTCGGTGGTACCGGGCGACGTATGTGCTGTTCGGGGGCGGTGCGAGCCATTCACACACGACGTGACGAGGATCTCGCGCCGCCACGTCACCAGGGGTGGCTACTCTGGTCGCCATGGGGCACGATCTGCCCCATGCCGCAAACCTACGGCAGCGTAACTTCCGCCGGGGGCACGTCCCCGGGCACAGAAGGGTCTTCTCCAGATGGCAGAACTCGTCTATCGACCGGTCATCGGTGCCGCTCGGGGGCTCTTCAAGGCGCTCGACCTCTCGATCGACACACAGGGTTCCGAGAACATCCCGCGTACCGGCGGGGCCGTACTCGTCAGCAACCACATCGGTTATCTGGACTTCATCTTCAACGGCCTCGCCGCACTCCCGCAGAAGCGGCTCGTGCGCTTCATGGCCAAGGAGTCGGTCTTCCGCCACAAGATCTCCGGTCCGCTGATGCGCGGCATGAAGCACATCCCGGTGGACCGCAAGCAGGGCGAGTCCGCCTACCGGCACGCACTCACGGCCCTGCGTTCCGGCGAGATCATCGGCGTCTTCCCCGAGGCCACGATCTCGGAGTCCTTCACGCTCAAGAGCTTCAAGTCCGGTGCGGCGCGGCTGGCCCAGGACGCGGGCGTGCCGCTGATCCCGATGGCGCTGTGGGGCACCCAGCGGCTGTGGACCAAGGGCAGGCCGCGCAACCTCAAGCGCAGCCACATCCCGGTGACGGTCCGGGTCGGCGAGCCCATGGAGGCGCCCACGGACGAGTACGCGGGCGCGATCACCCGCAGGCTCCGTGAGCGTATGCAGGAGCTGCTGGAGGCGGCGCAGCGCGCCTATCCTGTGCGCCCCAGGAACGCGGCCGACACCTGGTGGATCCCGGCCCACCTGGGCGGCACCGCGCCGACCCCCGCGCAGGTACGCGAGGCCGGAGCCGGCTGAAACGTCTCTGCGGTCAGCGATGAGG
>NZ_JBHYWP010000196.1:0-1786 GCF_042751845.1 Streptomyces sp. NPDC059398
GCCCGGAAACGCTCGGCGTGTCCGGGCCCTCCTTCCGTGGTCCGGTCCGGTTAGGCCGGCTTCTCCTCCAGGCGCGGGAACAGCACCGCGCCCTTCGTGACCGTGGCACCGGCCGGGAGCTGCCCCCACGCACCGGAATCCCCGAGCTTCTGGTCCGCCAGCGCGCCGAGACCCGCCTCGGCTCCCAGCGAGTCCCACAGGCTCTGCGAGGTCTCCGGCATCACCGCGTTGAGCAGGACCGCGACACCGCGCAGCGACTCGGCCGCCGTGTAGAGGATGGTCGCGAGGCGGGCCCGGCCCTCCGGCGACTCGTCCTTGGCGACCTTCCACGGCTCCTGCTCCGTGATGTAGCCGTTGACCTGCTTCACGAAGTCGAAGATCGCCAGGATGCCGCCCTGGAAGTCCAGCTCCTCACCGATCAGCCGGTCGGACTCGGTGACCGCCCTGGCGAGACCGTCCTGTACGGCCTGCTCGGCCGCGCCAGCGGCCTCCGCGGCCGGCAGGGTCCCGCCGTAGTACTTGCCGACCATGGCGGCCACCCGCGAGGCGAGGTTGCCGTAGTCGTTCGCCAGCTCGGAGGTGTAGCGGGCCGAGAAGTCCTCCCAGGAGAACGATCCGTCGCTGCCGAAGGCGATCGCGCGCAGGAAGTACCAGCGGTAGGCGTCCACACCGAAGTGCGAGGTCAGGTCCTGCGGCTTGATGCCGGTCAGGTTCGACTTCGACATCTTCTCGCCGCCGACCATCAGCCAGCCGTTCGCCGCGACCCGGCCGGGGACCGGCAGACCCTGGGCCATCAGCATCGCGGGCCAGATCACCGCGTGGAAGCGCAGGATGTCCTTGCCGACCAGGTGCACATCGGCCGGGAAGGTCTCGTCGAACTTCTGCTGGTTCGCGCCGTAGCCGACCGCCGTGGCGTAGTTGAGGAGCGCGTCCACCCAGACGTAGATGACGTGCTTCTCGTCCCACGGCACCGGGACGCCCCAGTCGAAGGTGGAGCGCGAGATCGACAGGTCCTGAAGTCCCTGCCGTACGAAGTTCACGACCTCGTTGCGCGCCGACTCGGGCTGGATGAAGCCCGGGTTGGCCTCGTAGAACTCCAGCAGCTTCGGCCCGTACTCGCTCAGCTTGAAGAAGTAGTTCTCCTCCTTGAGGATCTCCACCGGCTTCTTGTGGATCGGGCACAGCTTCTGGCCGGGGAAGTCGGTCCCGCCGTCGATCAGGTCACCGGGGAGCTTGTACTCCTCGCAGCCCACGCAGTACGGGCCTTCGTACCCGCCCTTGTAGATCTCGTCCTTGTCGAACAGGTCCTGCACGAACTCCTGCACACGGTCCGTGTGCCGCTTCTCCGTCGTCCGGATGAAGTCGTCGTTCGCGATGTTCAGATGCTCCCAGAGGGGTTTCCAGGACTCCTCGACGAGCTTGTCGCACCACTCCTGCGGTGTGACGTTGTTCGCCTCGGCCGTGCGCATGATCTTCTGACCGTGCTCGTCCGTGCCGGTGAGGTACCACACCTTCTCGCCGCGCTGACGGTGCCAGCGCGTGAGCACGTCCCCTGCAACGGTCGTGTAGGCGTGGCCCAGGTGAGGAGCGTCGTTGACGTAGTAAATGGGGGTCGATACGTAGTACGCGTTCGTCCCCTGCTTCTCGGATCCAGTGGCCGCCATGGTCGAAATCCTAACTTCCTCACGGCGGCCCTCCGAACGCGATAACGGCCGGGGCCCCCCGCCGGGGGGGGGGGGGCCCGGGCGGCGGGGGGCGGGGGGGGGGGGCCCGTGGGGGCCCCCCC
>NZ_JBHYWP010000196.1:1796-3638 GCF_042751845.1 Streptomyces sp. NPDC059398
CCCGCCCCGGCTCCCGGGCGGGCCGTACTCCCTACAACAGCCCCCAACGCACCCGGGGCCACACCCGCTCCGCCGCCACCCGGGGGGGGCCCCCGGGCGGGGGCGGGGGCCCCCGGTCGGCCGGTGCGCGTGCGGTGTCAGCCCTTGCGCGCCGCCAGCCAGGCCGGGAAGGCCGCGAGCAGCTGCTCGTACACCTCGGAGTCGGCCAGCTCACGGGGGGCGGGGCCCGCGTGGAAGAACGCGGCGTGCGGGGAGTCCAGCTTCCGCAGGAAGTCGAACGCCTTCGACTCGTGGTCGCCGAAGGCCACGAACTGCCAGAACAGCGGCTTGTCCGCCACGGCGGCGATGGCCTGCTTGGCCACCACCTTGGCGTCCGGTGCGCCGTCGGTCTGGAAGATCACTAGGGCCGGGGCGGTGGGGTCGGCGGACTGCTCGTGCAGGGACGCGACCTCCTCGACGGCCCGGTGGTAGCTGGTACGGCCCAGCCGCCCCAGTCCGGCGTGCAGCTCGTCGACACGGCCCTCGTACGAGTCGAGCGTCAGCTCTCCGGTGCCGTCGATGTCCGTCGAGAAGAAGACGACACGGACGGTGGCCCGCTCGTCGAGGTGCGCGGCGAGGGCGAGCGTCTGCTCGCCGAGGGCCTGCGCGCTGCCGTCCTTGTAGTACGGCCGCATGGAACCCGACCGGTCGAGCACGAGATAGACGGTGGCCCTGGCCCCGCTCAGTCCGGCCTTGTCGATCTCGGCGCCGGCGGCCTGGTAGGCACTGACGAGCTGGGGTGCGCGTGCCGCGAGGTCGGTGGGGGTGTCGGCCGTGGCTGCGGTGGTGGGGGCGGGCGCGGGCTCTGCGTCGCTGACAGCTTCGGGCTCGGCCGCAACGGCTTCCTTCTCGGGCGCGGCTGCGGTGCCTTCGGGCTCGGTCTCGGGCTCGGGCTCGGCTACGACGGTTTCGGCTTCCGGCTCGGCCGGTTCTGCGTCCGTGGGCTCTGCGTCGGCGGGCTCTGCCTCAGCCTGGTCCGCGACGGCCTGGTCCGCGACCGGCTCGGTCTCCGGCTCCGCCGTCTCGTCCTCCACCGCCTCAACGGCCTCCGCCTCAACGGCCTCCGCCTCAACGGCCTCCGCCTCAACGGCCTCCGCCTCAACGGCCTCCGGCTCAACGGCCTCCGGCTCAACGGCGACCGGTTCCGTCTCGGTCTCGGTCTCGGGCTCCGCAGCGACCGGGTCGGCTTCGGTCGCCGTTGCCCCGGCCTCAGGTGCCTCGGCCGCCTCCGCCTCGGTCGCCGCCGCCTCAGCGGTCTCCGGCTCAACCGCCGTTGCCTCAGCCGCAACCGGTGCCTCTTCGCCAGCCGCTGTGTCCTCGGCGGTTCCGGTGGCGGTGGCGGGAGCCGACTCCGGTTCCGCCTCCGGTGCGGTCTGGTCCGATGCCTTCGCCTGGGCCGGGACAGTCGGCTCGGCCGGCCTCGGCTTCGGGTTGTCGAAGGCCTCCGCCACCAGATCGGACGCGATGCCGGTGCCGGACCTCCGCGCCGGCTTCGGCACCGTCTTCTCGGCGGCGGGCACGGAGGTCGACGTCTTGTCGGCCTGGGCGGGCAGCGACACCGTGCGGGACTTCTCCGACGACGAGGCCGACGACGCGGCCCCGGACGACGCGCCCTCCGACGACGCCCGTTCCGAGGACGCGTTCTCCGGCGTACCGCCGGCGGTGGCTGCCTTCTCCTGCGAATCCGGCGCCCCGGACAGACGTGTGCCCGCGGGGGGGTTCGTGCGGGGGGGCGGGGGCCGGGTAGGCCGCGGCGTCGCCCCTGAAGTATTTGTCCGCGCCCCGGCGCCCGGGGACACCCCG
>NZ_JBHYWP010000197.1:0-3181 GCF_042751845.1 Streptomyces sp. NPDC059398
TTCCGCCCCACGGGGCCCGCACCGCGCCCCGCTGCCTGTCGGTGGACCGGGCGCCTGAGGGTGTGCTCCATGCGGGCCGGTCAGCCGGCGCCGCTGTCGGCGGACCGGTCAGCTGATGCTGTACGGGTCGCCGTAGACCTTCCACTTGAGCGGCGTGTGCAGATCGAGATTGCCGTCCTTCAGGAAGACGCGCTGCTCGGTGTCGACCCGGCTGGTGTCGCTGTGCGCCTCCTCCTGCTGCATCGCCCAGACGCGGGCGTCGAGGAAGGCGTTGAGGTAGGTGGTCTCGTTGCCGCCCTGGGCCGGGGTCTTGGCCTTGGCCAGCGCCCTCTTGCGGATGGAGCTGAAGCTGGTCCTGTCGTCGCCGTCACCGTGCATGACGATGGCGTCGTAGTAGGCGAACTGGCCCAGGACCCCGACGCCGTCCGCCTTGCCCTGCTTGACGGCCGGGTTGAAGTAGACGCGGTCGCGCTCGTCGTTCTGCGCCGTCTGGAACACGCTGTCCTTGGCCGCGGTCTTCCAGGCGCTCTCGAAGGCGGAGCCGAGGCCGGAGTGGGAGTCGCTGCCGTTGACCTTCTTCAGCGCGGGGAGGTACTTGGC
This sequence comes from Streptomyces sp. NPDC059398, assembly GCF_042751845.1. Lineage (NCBI taxonomy): Bacteria > Bacillati > Actinomycetota > Actinomycetes > Kitasatosporales > Streptomycetaceae > Streptomyces > Streptomyces sp. NPDC059398. The sequence continues at coordinate 601 of NZ_JBHYWP010000197.1, forward strand.
GAGCGGGTTCCCCGGCTCCCGGTCGGTGTACAGCTGCACCAGGTCGAGCATGTCGCCGGTTCCCGAGCAGAAGCCGATGATGCCGGCGGTGTAGCCGCGGCCATCCCCTATGTCCTCGATGTACTTGTACTGGGCCTTCCAGTCCAGCGACGAGTTCTCGGCGCTGGAGACCAGCTTCATGGCGATCTCCTTCTTCGCCGGGTCGTCGAGTCCGGTCGCCGCTGTGGCGACCTGCCGGGTGCTGTGCGAACTCAGCTGCTTTGCAGGGGTGTTGGCGGCATGAGTGGTGGCGGCTTGGGCGGTGGCGGGCACGGCCACCAGGGCCAGTCCGAGCACGGTGCGCGTGATGATCCTCTTGCTTCGTCCAGCGGTGGTGCGGTGGGGGGCTTTCACCGGTCCTCCAAGGGGAGTTCGTGCGTCGGTGTTCTGTTAGGAAGCTTTCCTATCAGCTGTACGGGAGGCCGTACACCCCCTGGAACGAAAGGAGTTGAGCGAACCGGACGCCTCCGGGGTCAGTCACGACCGGCTGGTTTGCGGATGGAGGCAGGATGTGACGTGCCGATGGGTCCGAGGTGGCGTATTTTGCCCGCATGCGACCCCCGGACCGCCGGGCGACACTCCTGTGCAACGCGCGGGAGGCGACGGAGCGGGACGGGGCGGGGGAGCGGCGAGGGCGCCGGGCCGCGCGCTGTAGCGTCTGCGGTATGGACGATCACTCTGTAGTCGATGTCGGCGACGTACGGCTCGCGTACCGCACCTGGGGCGACCCCTTCGGCGCCCCGGTGGTGCTTCTGCACGGCCTCGGCGGTTCGTCCGGGACCTGGGAGGAGACCGGCCGGGCGCTCGGTACGGAGTGGCGGGTGTACGCCGTCGACCTGCGGGGACACGGGGAGAGCGACTGGCCGGACACCTACTCGTTCGAGCTCATGCGCGACGACATTCTGGGGTTCCTGGACGAACTGGAACTGGACCGGGTCGGCATCGTCGGCCACTCCATGGGCGGGGTCGTCGCCTATCTGCTGGCCCAGGAGCACGCGGACCGGGTGGAGCGCCTCGTCCTGGAGGAGACCCCGCCGCCGTACCCCAGGGAAATGGCCGAGCCGGTACGCCCCGATGAGCCGGTCGACTACGACTGGAACGTGGTGCCTGCCATCAGGGGCCAGGTCGGGCGGCCCGACCCGGAGTGGGCGCACCGGCTCGGCGAGATCGTCGCCCCGACGCTGATCGTGACCGGTGGTCCGGCCAGTTCCATGCCGCAGGAGCGCATCGCCGACATGGCCGCGGGGATTCCGGACTCCAGAGTGATGACGATCCCGGTCGGCCACACCGTGCACGCTCTGGAGCCCGGCCAGTTCTCGGCGGCGGTCAGCGACTTCTTCACCAGCTGAGCCCGGGTACGGGAGACGGGGTGCGGGTGCGGTCGTCCGCACCCGCCACAGGCTCTATGGCTTCCACTCCGGATCGCGCCCGCTGAGGCCGATCACCCGGTCGACGAACGGTGCGTCCTGCGCAACCGCGACCGCCGGGCCGAACGCGGGTGCGCGCGTAGGGCTGTCCGGCCGGCCGAGCAGCGCATAGGAGACGCCGAGGCTCGCCGGATCCGGCGCGAACCGTTGCCCGGTCGCGCGGGCCAGGTCCCAGCCGTGCACGACGAGTTCGTTCAGCGCGATCCGCGCGGCGACCGCTGCCGGAAACGTGAAACCCCCCGCCCTTGTCTCGCCCTCCCAGGCGGCGGGGGAGCGCCAGGCCGCGATCAGCTCCTCCAGCTGCCGGGGCAGCGCGGTGCGCCAGTCCATGGCCAGTTCGGGCCCGTGGCCGGAGCCCGGGGCCGTATCCGTGTCGGGCCCGAACTCCTTCCCGGCCGCGGAGCAGAACGCCACGGTCAGCCCGGAGACATGAGCGAGCAGGTCCCGGACCGCGAAGTCCGGGCAGGGCGTGGGCCCGTCCAGCTGCCCGTCCCGCACGCCCTCGGCAAGCCGTGCCATGTGCCGGGCCGGAGGCTCCAGGTCGGGCGGAGCGCTCTCCGGGTCCTTGTGAGTATCCGTATGCGAGTCGGTGTCCATACCCTTCAGACCGGACCCGGTACGGGAACTCATCGGTCGCGGCGGAGTCCGCCAGGTCCGTCCGGTCAGCGGCGTGTCCCGGATGCCAGCCAGGCGAGGTATTCATCGCTGCCGGCTGTGATCGGGGTGGCGATGATCTCCGGGGTGTCGTAGTCGTGCACGGCCTTGATGTGCGCGGCGAGTTCCTCGAACCGGTCGGCCGTGGTCTTGCAGAGCACCCGCCACTCGGTGTCCGTCTCGATCCCGCCCTCCCACCGGTAGACGCTCCTGACCGGCCCGTCGATCTGCGCGCACGCGGCGAGACGCTTCTCGACGGCCGACGCCGCGAGGTCATGGGCCTTGCTCTCGGAGTCCGTCGTGGTGAGAACGGCCAGGTATCCGGCCATGGTGCCCCCTTCGGCTCGCTGTGCCGCGACGCTACCGCAAGAACGTCGGGCAGAACGGCAGACGGAACGGCGCACGGAAACGGCGCACGGGAACGGCGCACGGGAGAACGGTGGACGGGGGCAGCCCCGGCG
>NZ_JBHYWP010000198.1:0-2950 GCF_042751845.1 Streptomyces sp. NPDC059398
CCGGGTGAGGTGTTGGAGCGTCCGGTTCAGGCGCAGGTGTGGGGTCTGGGCCGGGTTGTTGGTATGGAGCATCCGGAGCGTTGGGGTGGGTTGGTTGATCTGCCCGGGGAGTTGTCGGAGCGGGCGGGTGCCCGGTTGGTCGCCGTACTGGCGGGGTGTGACGAGAACGAGGTGGCCATCCGCTCGGCCGGAGTGCTGGGTCGGCGCCTGGAGCGTGCCTCGCAGGTGCGTACCGACTCGGAGTGGGCGCCGCGCGGCAGCGCGCTGATCACCGGCGGTACGGGGGCGATCGCCGGTCATGTGGCGCGCTGGATGGCCGGCCGTGGTGCCGAACGCCTGGTGCTCACGAGCCGTTCGGGCCCCTCGGCCAAGGGGGCCACCGCGCTGGCCGCCGAGTTGGCGCAGGCGGGCTCCACGGTGGAGATCGTGTCCTGTGACGCCGGTCGGCGGGAGCCGCTGTCGACCCTGCTGGAATGGATCGACAGGACAGGCCCGGCGCTGTCCGCGGTACTCCACACGGCCGCGGTGCTGGACGACGGAGTGCTGGACCGCCTGGACGCCTCCCGCCTGGAGACGGTGCTGCGGGTGAAGGCCCGGGGCGCCGCACTGCTCGACGAGCTGACCGCGGATCGTGACCTGGACGCCTTCGTACTGTTCTCCTCGATCGCGTCCACACTGGGCGCCCCGGGACAGGGCAACTACGCGGCGGCCAACGCCTACTTGGACGCCCTGGCCGAGAACCGGCAGGCCCGCGGGCTGGCCGGGCTGACCGTGGCGTGGGGTGCGTGGGCCGGCGGCGGCATGATCGAGTCCAGCATCACGGTGGAGGCGCGGGTCAAGCGCGGCCCGATGCCGACGATGGACCCCCGGCTGGCCGCCCGTGCGCTGGGCGAGGCATTGCAGGGCCGGGACGCCGCGGTGACCGTGATGGACGTGGACTGGACGCAGCTGACGTCCGGTACGGCTGCTGCGGAAACACTGACGCGCCCGTTGATGCGGGACCTGCCCGAGGTGCGCCGGATGGCCGCCGGCGGTGAGCTCACGACCACCGTGGTACGTCCGGAGGGAGAGCTGACGCGGCGGCTGGCGGGACTGGGCCGACCGGAGCAGGAACGTCTGCTCACAGAGGTGGTGCGCACCGAGGTGGCGACCGTGCTCAGGTACGCCTCCGCGGCGGCGGTGGAGGACCGGCGTGCGTTCAAGGACCTGGGCTTCGACTCGCTGACCGCTGTCGAGCTGCGTAACCGGCTCAACACCGCGACCGGGCTGCGGTTGCCCAGCACCCTCGTCTTCGACTACCCGACGCCGCTGGCGCTGGCCGCCTTCCTGCGCGGCGAGCTGACCGGGCAGCAGGCGGACGTGGCCGCCCCGGCGGCCATCGCGACCGCCCCCGCTGCGGACGAACCGGTGGCGATCGTCGGTATGGCCTGCCGCTTCCCGGGCGGCGCGGGCAGCCCGGAGGAGTTCTGGCAGCTGTTGGGCTCCGGCGCCGATGCGGTGGGTGCCTTCCCCACCGACCGCGGCTGGGACCTGGAAAGCCTGTACGACCCGGACGGGGAGCGGGAGGGCACCTCGTACGTGGCGCAGGGCGCGTTCCTGCGGGACGCGGCCGGGTTCGATGCGGGGTTCTTCGGGATCAGCCCGCGTGAGGCGCTGGCGATGGACCCGCAGCAGCGGCTGCTCCTGGAGACCTCCTGGGAGGCACTGGAGCGTTCCGGCATCAACCCCATGACCCTGCGGGAGAGCGCCACCGGTGTCTTCACCGGCGGTTTCGCCTCGGGCTACGGGATCGGTGTGTCCATGGCGGGCCAGGGCGAATCCGGCTCCGAGGGACATGTACTGACCGGGAACGCGACCAGTGTGCTCTCCGGCCGTGTTTCGTACGCGCTGGGTCTTGAGGGCCCGGCGGTGACGGTGGACACGGCGTGCTCCTCGTCGCTGGTGGCGCTGCACATGGCGGCCCAGGCGCTGCGTTCGGGTGAGTGCTCGTTGGCACTGGCCGGTGGCGCGACGGTGATGACGCATCCGGGAACCTTCATCGACTTTTCGCGGCAGCAGGGGCTGTCCATGGACGGGCGGTGCCGGGCGTTCTCGGAGGACGCGGACGGTACCGGCTGGGCCGAGGGTGCGGGCATGCTCGTCGTCGAGCGTCTTTCGGACGCTCGCCGCAACGGCCACCAGGTCCTTGCCGTGATGCGTGGTTCGGCCGTCAACCAGGACGGTGCTTCGAACGGTCTGACGGCGCCGAACGGTCCGTCGCAGCAGCGGGTGATCAGGGCGGCGCTGGCGAATGCGCGTCTGTCGGCTGCTGATGTGGATGTGGTGGAGGCGCACGGGACGGGTACGACGCTGGGTGACCCGATCGAGGCGCAGGCGCTGCTCGCCACGTACGGGCAGGACCGCCCCGAGGGCCGTCCGGTCTGGCTGGGCTCGGTGAAGTCCCACATCGGTCACACGCAGGCGGCCGCAGGTGTCGCCGGGGTCATCAAGATGGTGCTGGCGCTCCAGCACGAGCAGCTGCCGCAGACCCTGCACGCCGAGGAACCGTCCTCGCACGTGGACTGGACGGCGGGCGAAGTACGGCTGCTGACCGAGGCGAGGCCCTGGCCGTCCGACGGCCGGGTACGCAGGGCAGGTGTCTCTGCCTTCGGTATGAGCGGCACCAACGCGCACGTCATCCTGGAGCAGGCGCCCGCCGAGAACCTCGTGGAGGAGCCCGCCGAAGCCGCGGCGGACCCAGCGGCACAGGCGGCAGCCGTGGTGTCCCGCGACGGCACCGGTGCGTGGCTGGTGTCGGGCCGGTCCGCGGAGGCGCTGGCGGCGCAGGCGGGTCGGTTGCGGGAGTGGGTGGCGCAGCGCCCGTCGTTGGAGCCGGCTGATGTGGCGTGGTCGTTGGCGGCGACGCGGTCGGCGTTCGAGCACCGGGCTGTGGTGGTGGGCGGTGACCGTA
>NZ_JBHYWP010000199.1:0-2850 GCF_042751845.1 Streptomyces sp. NPDC059398
TGCCCCGACTTTGATTTTCTGGGGGGCGGGCCCGGCGCTAACCACCCATCCTGGGCGCAGGGGGTCGTCCTCCTGGGGGGAGCTCAAGGGCGCCAGCGCGGCGGCGACCGTGGTCTTTCCGGTCCCGCCCTTGCCACTCACGACCTGAAGCCTGCTCACGTATTCGAGCCTAACCAGTCGGGCCCGGTGGTACGCCCGAGGCTGTCGGTGACAGCGGCTACAGTCGCCGTATGGCCAAATGGGAATACGCGACTGTGCCGCTGCTGGTGCACGCGACGAAGCAGATTCTGGACACCTGGGGCGAGGACGGCTGGGAGCTGGTCCAGGTCGTGCCCGGACCGAACAACCCCGAGCAGCTCGTGGCGTACCTCAAGCGCGAGAAGTCCGCATGAGCGGCTCCGTCGAAGCGCGGCTGACCGATCTGGGGCTGACGCTTCCGGACGTCGTGCCGCCGCTGGCCGCGTACCAGCCGGCCGTGCAGTCCGGTGTGTACGTGTACACGGCGGGGCAGCTGCCGATGGTGGACGGCAAGCTTCCGCTGGTCGGGAAGGTCGGCGCGGAGGTCACCGCCGAGGATGCGAAGGACCTGGCGCGTACCTGTGCGCTGAACGCGCTGGCGGCCGTGAAGTCGCTCATCGGCGACCTGGACCGGATCGAGCGGGTCGTGAAGGTCGTGGGGTTCGTGGCGTCGGCCCCGGACTTCACCGCCCAGCCGGGCGTGCTCAACGGCGCCAGTGAGCTGCTGGGCGAGGTCCTGGGCGACCGCGGAGTGCATGCGCGCAGCGCGGTGGGTGTGGCGGTGCTGCCGCTGGACGCGCCGGTCGAGGTGGAGATCCAGGTCGAGCTGAAGTCTTAGAGCTGCTGGAGGGCCGGGCCGGGGCGGTCCCCGGCCACCCTCTCGAACATCGGCGCGAGAGCGGTTAGCCTCCGGCCATGTCCCAAGGTCAGTGGTACCCGCCGGAATGGCCCGACCGTATCCGTGCCCTGGCGGCCGGCGAGCTCACCGCCGTCGCACCGCGCAGGGCCGCGACCGTCATGCTGCTGCGTGACACCGCTGCCGGTCCCGCCGTCCATATGCTGCGCAGACGCGCCTCCATGGCCTTCGCCGGAGGCGCGTACGCGTATCCGGGCGGCGGCGTCGACCCGCGTGACGACGACCGCGCCATCGGCTGGGCGGGGCCGCCGCGCGAGGCATGGGCCGTGCGGCTCGGCGTCGACGCCGCCTCCGCCCAGGCCATCGTCTGCGCCGCCGTCCGGGAGACGTACGAGGAGGCGGGCGTGCTGCTCGCGGGCGAGACCGCGTCCACCGTCGTCAGTGACCTCTCCGGCGACGACTGGGAGGCGGACCGCGCCGCGCTTGTCGACCGTGAGCTCTCCTTCGCCGACTTCCTCGACCGGCGGGGGCTGGTACTCCGCTCCGACCTGCTGGGCGCGTGGGCGCGCTGGATCACCCCGGAGTTCGAGCCGAAGCGGTACGACACCTGGTTCTTCGTGGCCGCGCTGCCGGACGGCCAGCGGACCCGTAACGCCTCCACCGAGGCGGACCGTACGGTCTGGGTCCGGCCCGTGGAGGCGGCGGAGGGGTACGACAAGGGGGAGCTGCTGATGATGCCCCCGACGATCTCGACGCTCCGCTCGCTCCAGCCGTACGCGACGGTGTCCGGCGCCCTGGCCGGTGCGGCGGCGCAGCAGCTCGCCCCGGTGCTGGCGCGAGCCCGTCTTGAGGGCGGTGAGCTGGTGCTGAGCTGGCCGGGTCATGATGAGTTCACCCGGCGGCTGCCGGCGACGGGGGCCCCGGAGTGACCGGCCCGGACCCCAGCCCACCCGCTGCACGACAGCCCACCCCCAGGACGTCGGCCCGGATGACGGCCCGGACGACGGCCCGGACGACAGGAGCCCCCGCGTGACGGACGCCGCAGCACTCCCCGGCCAGCCCAGGGGCGGGGTCCTGTCCGGGCCCGCCACGGCGCGGGCGGTCAACGTCCTGGCGCCGAACCCGTCCGCGATGACGCTCGACGGGACCAACACCTGGATCGTCGCCGAGCCGGACTCCGACCTGGCGGTCGTCATCGACCCGGGCCCGCTCGACGACACGCATCTGAAGGCCGTGGTCGCGACGGCGGCGGGCGCGGGCAAGCGCATCGCGCTGACCCTGCTGACGCACGGCCACCCGGACCACGCGGAGGGGGCCGCGCGCTTCGCCGAGCTGACGCGTACGCCGGTACGGGCGCTGGATCCCGCGCTGCGCCTCGGCGACGAGGGCCTCGGTGCGGGGGACGTCATCACCACCGGCGGCCTGGAGCTGCGGGTCGTACCGACCCCCGGCCACACCGCCGACTCGCTCTCCTTCCATCTCCCGGCCGACCGGGCGGTACTCACCGGGGACACGGTCCTGGGCCGCGGGACGACCGTGGTGGCGCATCCGGACGGGCGGCTCGGTGACTATCTGGACTCACTGCGGCGGCTGCGCTCGCTGACGTCGGACGACGGGGTGCACACCGTGCTTCCGGGGCACGGGCCCGTACTGGAGGACGCGCAGGGGGCCGTCGACTTCTACCTCGCGCACCGCGCCAACCGGCTCGCTCAGGTGGAGACCGCCGTCGAGAACGGCTTCACGACGGCTTCGGAGGTCGTCGCGCAGGTGTACGCGGACGTCGACCGCTCGCTCTGGCCGGCGGCCGAGCTGTCGGTGCGGGCGCAGCTGGAGTATCTGCGGGAGCACGGGCTGATCTGAACTCCGGTACGTGCGTGAAGGGGCGGCCCCCCCCCCACGTGGGGGGGCCCGCCCCCCCGCGAGCGCGGCGGCCCCGCCGGGCCCGGGGGGGGGGGGGGGCCCCCACCCCCCCCCCC
>NZ_JBHYWP010000200.1:0-2760 GCF_042751845.1 Streptomyces sp. NPDC059398
GCCGGTGGCCCCCCGCGACGGCTCGGGCCCCGGCTGTCAGGGCCTGCGCCGTGCAGGTCTCGACCCGGGCCAGCTGGGGGGCGTTGTTGACCGGGGGCGCCGGGTCCGGTCGGCGTCAGCTCGCGGTGCGTCTCAGGCCGTACCGCTCCTTCTCGGAGAGTCCTCCCCAGACTCCGAACCGTTCGTCGTTGTCGAGTGCGTACTCCAGGCAGGTCACGCGCTCCTCGCAGATTCCGCAGAGCCGCTTGGCCTCACGCGTGGAGCTTCCGGGGTCGGGGAAGAAGAACTCCGGCCCCGTCTGGGCGCACAGCGCCCGCTCCTGCCAGGCAAGCTCAGGGGCGTTGCTGGTGGTGATCGACATACCGACCACTGTGCCCGGCGGCCATCAATGTCCGTTCAACAAACGATGAACGGGCACCTGGGCGGCGGATCCGGGCACCGCCGGACCGGCCGGAGCGCCGCGCCGCGTGACATCATCCCTCCGGTGAACGGCGTGAAGCGCGGCCCGGCACCGGCCGGCAGAAGAGCCCGAGCCCTTCTCCTGGAGGCGGAGCGGCTGCTCGCCGCGGCGCGGGCCGTCGTGGCCGACCACGCCGCGGCCACCGACGCCGTACGTGCCGCGCTCGCCCCGCTCAAGCAGGAGCTGGCCAGGGGCGAGCTGGAGCCGATCCCGCTGTCGCGGCTGCGGGACGTCACCGGGGGCCGGCTGCGGCTGGGCGCTCTGGAGCAGGCGGGTTTCACCACGGTCGCCCAGGTTCACGACGCCGGCCGCTACGCGCTGCGGCAGCTGCCCGGGGTCGGCGCCCAGACCGCCGACCAGGCAGTCGCCGCCGCCGGGCAGATCGCCAGGGCGGTCGAGGAGACCGTCACCGTACGGATCGACATCGACCACCCGGAGCCGCGCACGACGGCGCTCGTCCGGTCCCTGCACACGCTGGCGCAGGCCGGGCCCGAACTGCGCCGCGCCCATGACGCGGCGCGGCGGCTCGGCACCGAGCTGGACCGGCTCCTGCCGCGGGCCGCCCCGGCGCGCGGCAGACTCCGGCTGGCGCTGGCGGGACGGACCCGGCGTACGGAGGCCATCGACGCGCTCGACACCGTCGGGGAACTCACCGGGCGGGCGGCGGACGACGGGGTACCGCTGCTGTTCGCGCAGGTCTCGGCCGATCTGCTCCGGGTGCCCGCGTCCGACGCCGAGACCTGGGTCGGCTTCGAGCTGCGTTCGGCCGACTACTACAGCCTGCTGGCGGAGTTCTCGGGCCAGGGCGCCGATCCCGCCGCGGCGGAAGGGTTCGTACCCTCAGGCATCGCGGAACGGGTGCACGCCCAGCAGCTGGACGACAGCAGGCTGCGGGTGTCCCTGCGCGGCTACCAGTCCTTCGGGGCGCGGTTCGCGCTGGTGCAGCGCCGGGTGATCATCGGGGACGAGATGGGGCTCGGCAAGACGGTGCAGGCCATCGCCGCGATGGCCCATCTCGCCGCGGGCGGCACGACGCACTTCCTGGTCGTCTGCCCGGCGAGCGTACTGATCAACTGGACGCGCGAGGTGGGCTCGCGCTCCACCCTCACCGCCCGGCCGCTGCACGGCCCGGGGCGCCGGACGGCCTTCGCCGAGTGGTGCGAGCGGGGCGGGGTGGCGGTCACCACCTTCGACGTACTGCATCTGCTCGCGGTGCCGGACGACGTGCGGCCCGGGATGCTCGTCGTGGACGAGGCGCACTTCGTGAAGAACCCGCTCACCCGGCGGGCAAAGGCCGTGGCGGACTGGGCGGAACCGGCCGAGCGGGTGCTCTTCCTGACCGGCACCCCGATGGAGAACCGGGTCGATGAGTTCCGCGGTCTGGTCCACCGGCTCCAGCCCGAGCTGGTGGACGCGGTGCGGGACCGGGACGCGGCGGCCGGCTCGCAGGTGTTCCGCCGGGCCGTCGCCCCCGCCTATCTCCGCCGCAACCAGGAGGACGTCCTCACGGAGCTGCCCGCGCTGGTGCACGTGGACGAGTGGGAGGAGTTCAGCGCGGAGGATCTGGCCGCGTACCGGGAGGCGGTGGCGGCGGGGCACTTCATGCGGATGCGCCGTGCCGCGTACGCCCGCCCGGAGAGTTCGGCGAAGCTCAGGCGGCTGTGCGAGCTGGTCGGTGAGGCGGCAGCCAACGGGCTGAAGGTCGTGGTGTTCTCGTACTTCCGCGATGTGCTGGCCACGGTGGGGGCCGCGCTCGGCGGTACCGCCTACGGGCCGGTCGACGGCGGTCTGCCGGCCGCGCGCCGCCAGGAACTGGTCGACGCGTTCTCGGCCGCTGCCGGGCACGCGGTGCTGCTGAGCCAGTTCCAGGCCGGCGGGGTGGGTCTCAATGTGCAGGCGGCCTCCGTCGTCATCCTGTGCGAGCCGCAGCTCAAACCGGCCACCGAGCACCAGGCCGTGGCACGCGCCCACCGGATGGGCCAGGTCAGGACGGTACGGGTGCACCGGCTGCTGGCCACCGACAGCGTGGACACCCGGATGCTGCGCGTACTGGCGGACAAGACCCGGCTGTTCAACGCGTACGCACGGCGCAGCGAGGTCGCGGAGGCGACGCCGGACGCCGTCGATGTCTCGGAGGGGAGCCTCGCCCGGAGGATCGTGGAGGAGGAGCAGCTGCGGCTCTTCCTGGCGAAGCAGAAACAGGCCGGGCGGGAAACCGATCCCGAACTCGAACCCGCCGGGCAGCAGGAATCGTTGGGGCCGGAGGTCCCGGTGCGCCCGGTTCCGGGGCAGGCCGCTCC
>NZ_JBHYWP010000201.1:0-2728 GCF_042751845.1 Streptomyces sp. NPDC059398
TTCGTGTTGTGGGCCCGTCTGGTGGTTGCGGTGTTGTTGTTTGGCGCCCGGCGCCTGGCGTCGGCGGCCCGGCGTGGGGGGCCTGGCGTCCGAGGAGAGCGTGCGGCCGCGCGGGCGGCGCCGGAACGGTGCCACCGCCCGGCCGGGCTGGTTCAGCGCTCGATCAGGTCCACGCACGCGGTGTGGGACGAGCCCTTGAAGCGGGCGCAGAGCTTCCCGTCGTACATCTGCCTCTCGGGGTAGTACGAGGCCACGATCTGTCCGTTCTTCTGGCGGTGGGCCGTGAGCTTGTGGGTCCAGCCCTTGTGGCCCGCCGCGCCCGGCTCGGTGAGATAGACCGTGGCCGACTTCCTGGACTTCGACGGGTTCGTCCAGGAAGCGTATACGTGGCCCGGGTTCGTGGACCCCGACCTGCCCGTGGTCGAGATACAGATCTGCGGCCCGGACCAGTCGTGCGAGCACGAGGAGGCTGCGGCCGCCGCCCCCGGTGCCATTGCGACGGCACCGGCGAGCAGAGCGGCTCCGGTCACGGCCACGGCAGCGAGTCGGCGCGCTGCGATCTTCTTCATTGTTTCTCCCGTTGGCGGCCTGCGAACGCGGCCGCATCGTCGTACGGCCGGCCACACCCCCGTGACCGGCGACAGGAGCTTATCGATCTACGCACCTGACAGAGGCGGGTGTTTCAGCCTCTTCACTCCGTGGGCCACACCTCTCCACCGACTTCCCCGGGCCCGTCTCCGGAGCGAACGTTTCCGCGGTTCAGTACGGGCGGGGCGCCCCGCCCAGCGCCTGCGCCAGGTCGATCGCGGAAGCCACCCGTACGGCGACGCTCTCCGCGTACACCGCGTCGGGCCGTTCGAAGGCGAGGCGGCTCGCCCCGCGCAGGAAGGTGACGACGCCCAGCGTCCGCCCCCGGCTCCGCAGCACCGTGCACAGCGCGTGCACCGTGCCGGGCGGCCACTGCCGCTGCGCCGCCCACGCCTCCGCCGCGTCCCCGGCCGTCCCGTCCGCCGGAGCGGGCCGGGAGGAGGCAGCCGCGCTGGTCCTTACCGCTCCGCTCCTGGCCACCGCCTGGAGTGCGGGATGACCGGCCCGGTAGCGCACCGGCAGCGCGGCGCCCGCCACCGGCAGGCACGGCCCGGAGGCACCCGCGGACGGGGTCTCGGCCACCCGTACCAGCCGCGCGGCCTGCGGCTCGGCGGCAGCGCCCGGCGGCGGGGGCGGTGCCTGCACGGATATGTCGATCAGTGCGTGGTCCGCGAAACCGGCCAGCGCGAAGTCCAGATACGACGTCGCCGCCTCCATCGGGTCCTCGCACTCGGCGGCGGCCCGCGAGGCGCGGTGCAGCTGGTTGCCCCGGAAGCGGAGCTGGTTCGCCTCCTGTTCGGCCTCCCGGGCCGCTGTGATGTCCCGGAACAGCCAGCCGACGCCGAGCGGAACGGGCTCCTCCGCGAGTGGTGAGGCCAGCCGTACGAATCCGCTGCGCAAGCAGCGCCGGCGCTCGCCCTCCGCGGTCCGCAGCGTCACCCACATCTCGGCGGGCGCGGACAGCGCGCCTTCGGCCAGTACGTGCTGGAGCGCGCCCTCCAGCTCCTCGACGCCCTGCACGATCAGATCGCCCAGCGGGCGCCCGAGCAGGGTGGTGCGGCCCGTGGAGAGCGCCCGCGCGGCATGGGCGTTGACGACGGTCGGCCGCAGATCGACGTCGACCAGGACGACCCCCCAGGAGGCGTCGTCGAACAGGGCCTCGCTGAGCGCGATCGCCCGTTCCAGATCGATCTGCGCGTGGACCTCGCTGAACGCGCAGTACACCCCGGCGGGAGCGCCGTCCGGTCCGTGTACGCCGGAGGTCTGGGTCCGTACGAGCACCCGCCCGCCGTCCTTGCGCAGCAGCGCGAACTCGTGGACCCGGCGGCCCGGACCGTGCATCGCCGCCATCAGCCGGGCCTGCACCTCCTCGGCGTCCGCGGTCCGTACCGCCCAGTCCGCGAAGCCGGTACGGCCGACCGCCTCGTCAGCCGACCAGCCGAGGATCCGCTCGGCCTCGCGGTTCCAGTGCGTGATCACGCCGTCCGCGTCGAACGCGCAGAGCGCGGCGTCCATCCCGTCCAGCAGCGCGGCGAGCAGATCGGAGCCAGGGCCGCCCGGGTCATCGCCGGGCCCACCGGCCCCACCGGCGCCGCCGGGCTCGGGCGGCACACCGGGCGCTGGAGCCCCGCCCGCCCCCGACGCCCCACCGGGCTCGGGCTCATCGGGCCCCAGCGCACTGGTCGCCTCGATCCGGGACCCACTCATCCGGAACCCCCAACAGGACGTGTCCACTGCATGTACTGCGTGTACCGCACGTCCGGTCATTCAACGCGAAGGTGATGCAGCCCACACTCCATTCACCGAAAAACGTGCGCACGGAGGTCACCGAAGCCGGAGAGCTCCGGGGAAGTCACCGAACAAGAAGTCACCGAATAAATCGGTTGAGACTCGGCGGAGCCGTGCCTAACGTGGGATGCACGCTGGAAAGGAGGTGGTTCGGAAGTGATTTCTTCTCGGACTTGCGAGGTGGCTGCGGGCTGACGGCCCGTCGTCGCACTCTGTGCAGTGCCGGCTGACCGCCGGCCGAAATCCCAAGCAGTCACCGACCCGCGGGCGCGCCCGGGATTGAGGCCCCGCGCCCCCCCACCCGGCCACAAAAACCCCCCGGGTGTGGGGTGCCCGCCCCCCGGGCGCCCCG
>NZ_JBHYWP010000202.1:0-2704 GCF_042751845.1 Streptomyces sp. NPDC059398
CGTGGGTGGCTGTTAGGGTGTGTGTGTGGGCGGTGGGTTGAGTCGCTCTCGGGCGCTCACACTCCCCGCGACCCGCTCCGAGCCCCCCGCCCCCCCCACGACCACGACTACGTGGGGATCGCGGGCGACGCGCGGCGGTTCAGCCGGGACCTGGAGCCGCTCGTGGTGTGAGGGCCGGCGGTCCCGCCGCGCGCCCCGGTCCTCACTCGTCCAGCAGCCAGTGCAGAACGCGGGGGAGCGCGTGCAGTGCGTCGAAGTGCGCGGCGGCCGGTTCGAGCACGGCCGTCGCGCCCGGGATGCGCCGGGCCAGCCAGCGGGAGTGGCCTACCGGTGAGAAGACGTCCTTCACGCCGTGCCACAGCATGATCGGGCTGCGGATCCCGGCCGGGTCGAACCCCCAGGGCCGGGAGAACGCCAGTGCGTCGTCGATCCAGCCGTACGGTGAAGTGCGCAGCGCCTCCTGGTAGTTGCGCAGCAGCATGGCGCGTACGCCCGCGTCGTTGACGACCCGGCGGTCGGAGTCGGTGAGGTCGCTGAAGAGCTGGTCCAGCAGCCGGACCGGGTTCTTCCTGATCTCCGCCGAGCGCGGGATGAGCCGGGCCGCGAGACCGTCGGGGTCGTCGGAAGCGGTGGTGTACTCGCGGACGTTGGACGCGGCCATGCCCTCGAACCAGTCGAGTCCCACCGCGTCCCGGGGGGCGAGCGTCACCAGGGCCGCCGCCCTGGTGACCCGGTCCGGCAGCAGTGCCGCGCAGGCGAGCGCGTGGGGTGCGCCGCCCGACCGGCCCGCCACGGCGAACTTCTCCAGCCCCAGCGCGTCGGCGATCGCCCCGACGTCCTGGGCGACATCGGCGACGCTGCGCCCCGGCAGCCGGTCGCTGCCGCCGTAGCCGGGGCGGTCGAAGGCGATGAGCTGCATCCTGCGCTGGTAGAGCACCATTCCGCGTGGGGCGGGTCCGAGTCTGCTGCCGGGGGTGCCGTGCAGCAGGAACACCGGCCTGCCGCGTGGATCGCCGAGACGCTCCACCGTCAGATGACGCCCGTCCGGTGCGCGTACCCGTCCGCGCAGCCCCGGTCCCTCTGTGCCGTACGCATGCATCGTGTGCACTGGCATCCCCCTCCGCTCCGATGATTACCCATCAGCGCGTTTTCTGGGGTGATGAGTTGGTGGGAAAGTGTGGATACGGAAGGGAGTGCGCCGCAATCCGGTCCGCCGGCGGTGGATAGCGGACGGCAGGCGGCAGGACACGAGGGTGATTTGTCACTGTCCAAGGTTTATCCATGCTTTGATACCCCGGCGGTACTCTCCATTCGTGAACGGAGTGCGGGTGCCTTGTTGGTGTCGTGTGCCCGTCCTTGAACCGACCTTGTGTGCGAGCTGTGACTGTCGGAATAGTGGGCGACTCCATCCTCCGCTTCCGGTCACCCCACATGACCGGAAGCGGCCCCCACAGGAGGTCGAAGTTGAAGCACCGACGCATACCCAGGCGCCGAGTGATCGCGGCAGCGACCGGCGCCGCCGCGCTGATCGCAGCGGGCGTCACCTTCCAGACGGCCAACGCCAGCGAGGCGGCGCCGGCATCCGCGGCGAAGACCCTGTCCGTGTCCGCGGCCGGGAACCTGGCATCGGCACTGACCCACAAACTGGGCTCGGACGCGGCCGGTTCGTACTACGACGCAAAGAGCAAGAACCTGGTGGTGAACGTCCTCGACGAGGCGTCGGCCCAGGGTGTGCGCAAGGCGGGCGGCCGGGCGAGAGTCGTCCAGAACTCGATGGCCGAGCTGACCGGCGCACGCAAGACCCTGTCCGACAAGGCATCGCTGCCGGGCACCTCATGGGCGGTGGACCCGGTCAGTAACAAGATCGTCGTCACCGCCGACCGTACGGTATCGGGGGCGAAGCTCTCCAAGCTCAACAGCGTCGTCAAGGGTCTCGGCGCCAAGGCCGAACTCAAGCGCAGCACCGGGGAGTTCAAGCCGCTCATCGCGGGCGGCGACGCCATCTGGGGCTCCAGCGCCCGCTGCTCGCTCGGCTTCAACGTGGTCAAGGACGGCCAGCCGTACTTCATCACCGCCGGGCACTGCACCGAGGCCGTCAGCAGCTGGTCGGACTCGCAGGGCGGCTCGGAGATCGGCACCAACGCGGCCTCCGACTTCCCTGGCCACGACTACGGCCTGGTGAAGTACACATCGGACACCCCGCACCCGAGCGAGGTCGACCTCTACAACGGCAAGACCCAGCCGATCACCAAGGCGGCCGACGCGACCGTCGGCATGGCGGTCCAGCGCAGCGGTTCCACCTCGCAGGTGCACGGCGGCACGGTGAAGGGGCTCGACGCCACCGTCAACTACGGCAACGGCGATGTCGTCAACGGTCTCATCCAGACCGATGTCTGCGCCGAGCCCGGTGACAGCGGCGGCGCGCTCTTCTCGGGCGACAGCGCGATCGGTCTGACCTCGGGCGGCAGCGGTGACTGCTCCGCCGGCGGTGAGACGTTCTTCCAGCCGGTGCCCGCGGCGCTGGCTGCCTTCGGGGCGAAGATCGGCTGACGCTCCCGTAGCGGTTCCCCAGCAGTACACCGGGGCCCGGGCCCGCCGCGGGGACGGGGCGGCGGCGCGCCCCACCCGCCCGCGGTCGGCCCTCCCGGGCGGCCGGGGGCCCCCCCCCCCGGCCGGCCGCCCGCGGCCGCGGCACACGCTCCGC
>NZ_JBHYWP010000203.1:0-2623 GCF_042751845.1 Streptomyces sp. NPDC059398
CGTGATCGACGAACCCCATCAGCGGGTGATGTCCGAAGGTCTTCTTCCAGGTCGCGGCTGCGTCCTCCTTGTCGGAGTGGGCCAGTACCAGCACCCCGTCCGGGTCCACGATCACCTGCCCGGAGGCGTCCGGCGACGAGGCTCCAGCCAACTTCCGTATTCGCTCGCGTACTTCGGCTCTCGCTGACCGGATCGCGTTCAGAGCCTTCGGGCCGGGACGAGGCCAGGGTGTCGACGAGGCGGGAAACGGTCGGGCGGAGGCCACCGGGCCGGACACGTCCGGCTCGGCCCGCAGCATGCCGATGTCGGCCAGGCAGTCTCCGCCGAGGGCGACGGCCAGGGCCGCATCCAGCAGAACCTTGCCTGGATCGTGCACCGCCCGAGCCTTCCGCCACGGCGCCAGCGCCGCGGATACCGTGGTGTCCAGCCCGGCCTTGCGGGCGGTCTCGACCAGCAGCACGCCCCCGGCCTGGGACACCACGGCCCGACCATCGCCCTCGATGCGGACACGCGGGTACAACCCGATACGCTTCTCCACCTGAGAAGTGCTTCTTTCCACGGCACGATCTGGACCCTCGACAAGTCCTATCGTTGCAGGTCAGGAGCACTTCTCGCGTTTTCGATCACGCTTTGGACAGCCCACCTCATGAAACCCCGAGGCTAACCCAGTTCGAGTGTGGTGACGCCGAAGACGCACTGGCCGGCCACCGGGCGGATCGGGCCCGTGTACATGCGGGCCGTCTCGAAGGAGGGCGTGAGCCCCAGCGACCTGACCAGGGCGACGGCCCTCGCGTTGGACTCGGGGACGTCCACGGCGACCCGCGCCGGTCCCGCCTCCTCGGCCAGCGCCCCGTACAGCGCCTCGGCGTCGGTCGGCGTATCGGCGAACAGCGGCCCGATACGCAGGACTTCACCCGCCGCCGGGCGGATCACCGCGTACCCGGAGAGCCGCCCTCTGTCGACACGTACGAACGCGCGGTGCCCGTCCGTGGTCAGCCAGTGCTCCAGGAAGCGCGGCCGGTCGGCCGGGTAGCAGGCGCTGTCGTACGCCGCGACCGCTTCGTGGTCGATGGGCCGCATCGGGCGTACGCCCGCGGGGCTGCGGGGCGGCAGCACGCCGGTGTGGCGGAAGGTGCTGTGGGCGGGGCTGAACCCCGACTTGCGGTAGTTGTCCTGCTGGGCGACGACCCCGTCCAGACCGATGGTCCGGCTTCCCGCGTGCGCCTGCGCGGCCTGCCAGGTGGCCAGACCGTGGCCGCGTCCACGCAGATCGGGGCGGACCAGATAGCAGCCGAGAAACGCGTAGCGGGCACCGTAGTTGACGACCGAGACGGCGGAGACGGGCTCCCCGCCGATGCGTCCGATGAAGAACCCGTCGGGGTCCTGGGCGAAGAAGCTCCGGGCGTCGCTGACCCCCGGGTTCCAGCCCTCGTCGTGCGCCCACCCGCTGATGACGGGCCAGTCCTTCTCGGCCGCCGGTGCGACGACGAGCTCCCCGGCGGATGAGTACGTCATGCATGCTCCCTGAGTCCTGTGAAATCGCCGTGAGGTGGAGGGAAGCCATGGGATACCCCGCTTCGGCACGTCCGCCCCGCGGTCACCCCCGGGCGGCCCCCGGGAGTCGTCCGGCTGGGTTTCCGCATGAGGCTTTTCTCATGGCTTCGGCCGGGATGTTACGGCAGCAGACCCGCCCGCCGGGCCGCGACGACCGCCTCAAGGCGGGTGTGCGCCCCCAGCTTGCGCATCGCGGACCGCAGATAGCTCTTCACGGTCTCCGGCTTCAGCCCCAGCCGCGCACCGGCCGCCGCGTTCGTCGCGCCGGTCGCTACCCAGGCCAGTACGTCCACCTCGCGCGGCGCCAGCGTCGCGGGCCGGGTGGGCCCGCCGTTGCCGCTCCCGATGCCGCTCCCGATGCCGCAGCCGCCCGCCAGCCGGGCGCAGACGGCGAGCAGTTCGTCGCGCAGCTCCTGGTCGGTGATGCGCGGTACCAGCGCGCGCAGTTCACTGTGCGCCTCGCGCACCTGCTCCCACGCGCCGGGGCCGGCCACCGGCTCGCGCGCCGCCGCGAGCCGCTGTTGCACCTCGTCCCGCACCGCCAGCGACTGCTCCACGTCGCGGGCCGCCTCGACCGCCGCGTGGTACGTACGGTCGCCGAACGAAAGCCGTTCGCGCACCGCCCCGTACAGCACCCCGCGCACCTTGCGCCGCACCACCACCGGCACCGCCAGCACCGCGTGCAGCCCCTCCGCGCCCACCGCCGTGTCGTACTCGTGGCTGATGTGCAGCGAGGCGCGGTAGTCGGTCACGGCGCACGGCCGGGACAGCGCTATCGACTTGCCGCCCAGCCCGTTGCCGGCCGACACCGCGAGTCCGCGCAGCGCCGGTGTCGCCGTACCGCTGAGTTCCGCGATCCGCAGCTGACCCGTACCCGTCAGCAGGCCGCCGAACGCGACCGGCAGTCCGGTGGCGCGGCGCATCCGCAGCAGCGCCGCCCGCATGTCCACTGCCTCGACCGGCTCCGGCAGGCGGCCGCTCCTCTCCGCCGGGGGCGGGCCGCCGGCGCTCATCGGCCGGGCCACCGCCACCGGGCCTTCCGTCCTGGCCGGTCCGCACCGGCCAGGAC
>NZ_JBHYWP010000204.1:0-2540 GCF_042751845.1 Streptomyces sp. NPDC059398
TCTCGGGCGGGCGACGAGGCGGCGGTTGTTCCCTTCCGGCTGGACCCGGCGGCGCTGCGGGCCCAGGCGGCCCGCAGCACGGAGGTCCCGCCGCTGTGGCGGGCGCTGGTCACCGCCGGCATCGGGCGGCGAACCGCCGCCGGTGCGGACGGCGGTGGTGCCGACTCGCTGCCGCAGCAGCTGGCCGGACTGCCGGAACCGGAGCGGATGCGGCTGCTGACCGACCTGGTCCGCACCCACGTGGCGGCCGTCCTGGGGCACACGTCGGCGGAGGCGATCGAGCCGTGCCGGGCCTTCACCGACATCGGCTTCGACTCGCTGACCGCCGTCGAGCTCCGCAACCGGCTGAACGGTGCGACCGGGCTGCGGCTCCCGGCCACCCTGGTCTTCGACTACCCCAACCCGCTCGCGCTCGCCGGTCACCTGAGGTCCCGGCTCGTCGGCGACGGGGACGAGCACACCGTCGGCCTGCCGCCGGTCCGCACGGCCGACGCCGCCTCCGGCGAACCCCTCGCGATCGTCGGCCTGGCCTGCCGGTTCCCCGGCGACGTCAACGGCCCGGAGGAGTTCTGGCGCCTGCTCGCCGGGGGGACGGACGCCGTCTCACGCTTCCCGGACGACCGGGGCTGGGACGTGGAGGGCCTCTACGACCCGGACCCCGACAGCGTGGGCACCTCCTACGCGCGGGACGGCGGATTCGTCTCGGACGCCGGAGGCTTCGACGCCGATTTCTTCGGGATCAGCCCGCGTGAGGCCCTTGCCATGGACCCGCAGCAGCGGCAGATCCTGGAGACCTCCTGGGAGGCGCTGGAGCGGGCGGGCATCGACCCGGCCGCGCTGCGCGGCAGCCAGACCGGTGTCTTCGTCGGCGGCTTCGCCTCGGCCTACGGGATCGGTCTGGCCGCCGGGAGCGAGGGCGCGGAGGGGAGCGCCACCACCGGCTTCGCCACCAGTGTGCTGTCCGGCCGGATCTCGTACGCGCTCGGTCTCGAAGGCCCGGCGGTGACGGTGGACACGGCATGCTCCTCCTCCCTGGTCGCGCTGCACCTGGCCGCCCAGGCGATCCGCGCCGGCGAGTGCTCCCTGGCGCTCGCGGGCGGCACCACGATCATCTCCACCCCGGACGGGATCGTGGGCTTCAGTCAACAGCGCGGCCTGGCCGAGGACGGCCGCTGCAAGGCGTTCTCCGCCGACGCGGACGGCATGGGCTTCGCCGAGGGCACCGGTGTGCTGGTCGTGGAGCGGCTGGCGGACGCCCGCCGCAACGGGCACAAGGTGCTGGCCCTGGTACGGGGAGACGCCGTCAACCAGGACGGTGCGTCCAACGGTCTGACAGCGCCCAACGGCCCCTCGCAGCAGCGGGTGATCCGCGCGGCGCTGGCCAACGCCCGGCTGACGCCCGCCGATGTGGACGTGGTGGAGGCGCACGGTACGGGTACGAGGCTGGGTGATCCGATCGAGGCGCAGGCGCTGCTGGCCACGTACGGCCAGGACCGCGGCGAGCGCGGCTCGCTGTGGCTGGGCTCGGTGAAGTCCAACATCGGTCACACCCAGGCCGCAGCGGGTGTCGCGGGGATCATCAAGATGGTGCTGGCGCTTCAGCACGAGCAGCTGCCGCGCACCCTGCATGCCGACGCGCCGTCCCCGCATGTCGACTGGAGCGCCGGAGATGTGCGGCTGCTCACCGAAGCGGTGCCGTGGCGGCCCGACGGCCAGGTCCGCCGCGCCGGTGTCTCCTCCTTCGGTATCAGCGGTACCAACGTCCACGTGCTCCTGGAGGAGGCCCCCGCCGAGGAGACAGGAGAGGAGAACCCGGAGACGGACGACCACCTCACGGACGGCTGCCCCGCAGCTTCGGCACGGGTGCTCTCCGGCGCTGAGGCCGGTGCGGTGGTGCCGTGGGTGGTGTCGGGGCGTTCTGCTGCGGGGCTCGCGGGGCAGGGGGAGCGGCTGGGGGCGTGGGTGGCTGCCCGCCCGGAGCTGGAAACGGCTGATGTGGCGTGGTCGTTGGCGACGACCCGGTCCGCGTTCGAGCACCGGGCTGTGGTGGTGAGCGGTGACGGTACGGAGCTGGTGGCCGGGCTGGAGAGTCTGGCGGCCGGTGTGCCTTCGGGTTCGGTGGTGTCCGGGGTGGCCCGCTCGGGCTCCCGCCCGGTGTTCGCGTTCGCGGGTCAGGGTTCGCAGTGGGTGGGGATGGGGCGTGAGCTGGCGGAGGTGTCGCCGGTGTTCGCGGCGCGGCTGGGTGAGTGTGCGGCTGCGCTCTCGCCTTATGTGGACTGGTCGTTGGACGAGGTCCTTGCGGGTGCGGATGGTGCGCCTGCGTTGGAGGCGGCTGATGTGGTTCAGCCTGCTCTGTGGGCGGTGATGGTGTCGTTGGCTGCGGTGTGGGAGGCGGCGGGTGTTGCCCCGGAGGCTGTGGTGGGGCATTCGCAGGGTGAGATTGCTGCGGCGACGGTTGCGGGGATGTTGTCCCTTGAGGACGGTGCGCGGGTGGTCGCCCTGCGTTCCCGGTCGCTGAAGGTGCTGGCGGGCCGGGGCGG
>NZ_JBHYWP010000205.1:0-2331 GCF_042751845.1 Streptomyces sp. NPDC059398
TCTAACCCCCTCGCGGCGCGGGGGCGGGGCTTCGCGGGGGGGGGGGTGGGCGCTTCGCGCGCGCCGCGTGTCGGGGGGCCGCCCCGCCGGCGCGTCTGCGCCCCCCCCCGCGGGGCCCCCCCGCGGCCGCGCCGACCAGCCCGGCGTCGTTGCCCATGAGCGCGGGCGCCACCTTCAGCTGCTGTACGAAGGAGAGCGTGGCGTACTCCCGCAGGGCGCGGCGCAGCGGGTCGAACAGCACATCGCCCGCGCCCGCCACTCCCCCGCCGATCACCGCGATGTCGATCTCGACCAGGGTCGCGGTGGCGGCGATCCCGGCGGCGAGCGCCTGGGCGGCGCGCTCGAAGGACGCGACAGCGGTGGGGTCGCCCGCGCGCGCCGACGCGGCGACCGCCGCCGCGGTCGTGTCACCGTCGGGGCCCGGCCGCCAGCCGCCGGCCAGCGCCCGGCGGGCGATGTTCGGGCCGCTCGCGATGCGCTCCACACAGCCGCGCGAACCGCACGGGCAGGCGTCGCCGTCCAGATCGACGCTGATGTGGCCGATGTGCCCGGCGTTGCCGCTGGGGCCGGCGCGCAGGGTGCCGCCCAGGACCAGACCGCCGCCCACACCGGTGGAGACGACCATGCACAGCGCGTTGTCATAGCCGCGGGCCGCGCCCTGCCAGTGCTCGGCCGCGGTCATCGCGACGCCGTCCCCGACGAGCGTGACGGGCAGACCGCCCACCGCTTCGCGCACCCGGTCGACGAGCGGGTAGTCGCGCCAGCCGGGCACATTGACCGGGCTGACGGTGCCCGCGGACGCGTCCACCGGCCCGGCGCTGCCGATCCCGACGGCGGTCACGCGCCCCCAGCGGGGGTCGGCGGCGAGCCCGTCGAGCACGTCACCGACGGCACCGAACACGGTGTCGCCGTCCTCCTTGGCGGGGGTCGGCGCCTGCGTGCGTACGAGAATCTGCCCCGTGCCGTCCACCAGCGCGCCGGCGATCTTTGTGCCGCCGATGTCGAGCGCGGCTACGAGGTGGTTGTGCATTGCTGTCGGATCTCCAGGTGGCAAGGGGTGATGAGGAGTGCAAGACGTCAGTCTCCATTCACCTGACAACGTTGTCCAGGCCCTATGCTCGACACGCATCTCCCACCGCACCCCAGCCGACGACAGGACAGCGCACCGTGGACCGGACCGCCAGCCACTCCGAGCCCCGCTACGGCAACCGGCCGACGATGAAGGACGTCGCCGCGCGCGCCGGAGTCGGCCTCAAGACCGTTTCGCGGGTGGTGAACGGCGAGGCGGGCGTCACACCCGACACCGAGCGCCGGGTCCAGGAGGCGATCGAGGCACTCGGGTTCCGCCGCAACGACAGCGCGCGCGTGCTGCGCAAGGGGCGCACCGCGAGCATCGGGCTGGTCCTGGAGGACCTCGCCGACCCGTTCTACGGGCCGCTGAACCGCGCGGTGGAGGAGGTGGCCCGCGCCCACGGCGCCCTGCTCATCAACGGATCGAGCGCCGAGGACCCGGAGCGGGAGCAGGAGCTGGTCCTCGCGCTCTGCGCCCGCCGGGTGGACGGGCTGATCGTGATCCCGGCCGGGGACGACCACCGCTATCTGGAGCCGGAGATCGCCGCCGGGGTGGCCACCGTCTTCGTGGACCGTCCCGCCGGGAGGATCGACGCGGACATGGTGTTCTCGCACACCTTCGGCGGCGCGCGCGACGGTGTCGCCCATCTGATCGCGGGGGGCCACCGCAGGATCGGCTTCATCGGTGACCAGCCGCGCATCCACACGGCCACCGAGCGGCTGCGGGGCTACCACGCGGCCATGGCGGATGGCGGGCTCGACGTGGACGACGCCTGGGTGTCGCTCGGTGTCACGGAGGCCGACCGGGTGCGTACCGCGGTCGAGACGCTGCTGGACGGGCCGTCGCCGGTCACCGCGATCTTCGCGGGCAACAACCGGGTGACGGTGACCGCGGTGCGGGTCCTGGCCGAGCGCGAGCGGCAGGTGGCCCTCGTCGGGTTCGACGACATCGAGCTGGCGGACCTGCTCGGGATCACGGTGATCGCCCAGGACTCGGCGGCGCTGGGGCGCACGGCGGCCGAGACGCTCTTCCGCAGACTGGACGGCGCGAGCGACGCGCCCGCGCAGAAGGTGCTGCCGACCCGGCTCATCGCACGCGGCTCGGGCGAGGTCCCGCCCGCGTGACAGCCCCGCTCCGCGGCATCACCGACAGCGCCGCCCCCGCCGGGAGAACCGCATTGTTGCGGGGGCTTGTCTCTTATACACAACACCGAGCCCACCATACAGGACAACAACACGGATGACGGGGTGGGGTGGTAA
>NZ_JBHYWP010000206.1:0-2261 GCF_042751845.1 Streptomyces sp. NPDC059398
CCCGCCGCCAAAGCGGCCACATCAGCCGCAGCCGGACCCGAACGGCTCGTCAACACCAACCGCTCGGCCCGCCCCGTCACCGCCAGATGACGCGCCACCAGACCACCCAACGTGCCCGTACCACCCGTGATCAGGGCGGTACGGGCGCTGTACGCGGCGGCCGAACGGTTCGAAGGACGTTCAACTGCCTTCGTGGAGCGGGATGGACGGCTCAGCCGGCGGCCGTATACGGCGCCGTCGCGGATCGCAGCCTCCGGCTCTCCGGTGCCCAGCGCGTCGGGCAGCAAGGCAATCTGCTCCCCGGTGGCGTTCGGCGGCAGGTCCACGAGGACCAGCCGGCCCGGGTTCTCCGACTGGGCCGAGCGCACCAGCCCGGCGAGAGCGGCAGCCGGCAGATCGGCCACCCCCTCACCGGCCGAGACAGCCCCGCCGCCCCGGGTGAGCACCACCAACCTGGCTTCGTTCAGGCGCTCTTCGGACAGCCACTGCTGCACCAGGCCGAGCGTCTCTCCGGTAGCCCGCGCCGCAGCCGTCGCCGCGTCGGCGCTGTCATCCTCGCCCCCGGCGCAGGCCAGAACCACAGCGGGCCGGCACTCCCCCGTCTCCACGGCAGCGGCAACTTCATCCGGTACGGAGAAGCAACGCACCCGCTTTCCAGCGCGGTTGAGGGCATCGGCCACACCGAAGCGATCGGTACCGAGCAGCGCCCACTCCCCGGCCGGGGACTCACCCCCGGGAATCCGGGTCCACTCCACGGTGAACAGGGCGTCCGCCAACCCGGCCCCAGAGGCGCGGAGTTGACCGCCCGCCACCGGACGCGTCATGAGCGATGCCACCGAGACCACCGGGGCGCCCAGCGCATCCGCGGCCGTCAGGGCCAGCGTGCCCCGCGCGTCACGGCGCAGCCGGGCGCGCAGTACCGACGCGCCGCTCGCATGCAGTTCGACGCCCGTCCACGCGAACGGCAACCGCACCTGGTCCGCTTCGCCCTGGGTCTCCGAACCGAGCAGAACGCCGGCCTGCAGCACAGCGTCCAGCAGCGCCGGATGGAGGCCGAAGGCAGCCGCGTCCTGCGCCACCTCATCGGGCAGCGCCACCTCGGCGAAGACCTCCGCACCGCGACGCCACGCGGCCCGCAGCCCCTGGAAGGCCGGCCCATAGCCGTACGGGCCCTCGTTCGCGGCCTCGTACAGACCCGAGACGTCCACCTTCGTGGCCCCGTGGGGCGGCCACACGGCGAAGTCCTCTTCCGCGACGGCAGCTCCCGCGGCGGGGGCGAGCAGACCGCCGGCGTGCTGCGTCCATGCCTCCGCGGGGTCTGTGCCGTCGGCCGAGTCGGGGCGGGAGAAGACCTCGACCGTCCGGCGGCCTTCGGCGTCCGCTTCGGCGAGTACGACCTGGACCTGCACCCCGCCGCCATCGGCGGGCAGCACCAGGGGCGCCTGGAGCGTCAGCTCCTCCAGCACCCCGCAGCCCACCTGGTCGCCGGCACACACCACCAACTCCACGAAACCCGTACCCGGCAGCAGTACGGCTCCACGAATGGCGTGGTCCGCCAGCCATGGATGCGTCCGCACCGACAGACGTCCCGTGCACACCAGACCGGCCCCTCCGGCCAGTTCCACCACGGCACCAAGCAGCGGATGACCCACCGCGCCCAGCCCCAGCGACACCGGGTCCCCGCCCACAGCCGCCGCCCCGGCCGCCTTCGGCCAGAAGCGCTCGTGCTGGAAGGCGTACGTCGGCAACTCGACCTGCTCACCGACGGGCAGTACCGCGCGCCAGTCGACCGGCGCCCCACCCACGAACGCCTCGGCCAGCGAAGTCAGCAGACGTGCCTCGCCGCCCTCGTCGCGGCGCAGCGTCCCGCAGACGGCGGCCGATACGACACCGGGGCCCGCCTCCTGCGCGACCTCTTCCAAGGTGTCGTTCATCGCGCCCAGCAGCACCGGATGCGGGGTCACCTCGATGAACAGCTGATGGCCACGGCCCGCCAGGGCCCGCACCGCACGGTCGAAGTACACGGTGGCACGGAGGCTGCGGAACCAGTACCCGGCGTCCAACTCCTCACCGGTCAGGGTCTCGCCGGTCATCGCGGAGACCATCGGGACACGGCCCCAACGCGGAGTGATCGCGGCAAGGGCTGTGGTGATCTCCTCCTCCAGGCGGTCCACCTGAGCGGAGTGCGAGGCGTAGTCCACCGCCACCATCCGCGCCCTGGCACCCTCAGCCTCGAACTCCGCCTTCAACTCCTCCAGAGC
>NZ_JBHYWP010000207.1:0-2187 GCF_042751845.1 Streptomyces sp. NPDC059398
CCGTTGCTGCTGGACACGGCCACCGCGTCCGGTGCCGCTTTCACGCGCTCCGCGAACAGCTCGGGCAGCGACGCCCCCGAGACACCCACCGGAAGATCCCCACCCCGACTCCACCGGGCCATGGCCTCCCGCTCGGTGCCGGACAGCAGGTCATAGCTGCGCAGCGGACGGTCCGGATCGGCCGCCACGGCTTTGAGCAGTCGTGTGAGCCGGTGCGTCAGGGTCTCGACCGTGGTGCGGTCGAAGAGGGCTGTCGCGTACTCGACTCCCGCCGTGATGCCGCCGTGCTCCTGGTCCTCGGCGAAAGCGAAGGTCAGATCGAACTTGCTGACTCCGTTGTGCACCAGTCGGCTCTTCACCGACAGTCCAGGCAGCTCGATAGCGGCGGTGTCCTGGTTCTGGAGCACCAGCATCGTCTGGAACAGAGGCGCATGGTTACGGGCGCGGACCGGGTTGAGGCTCTCGACCAGCCGCTCGAACGGCACGTCCTGGTGTGCGTAGGCGGCCAGGTCGAACTCCCTTACACGGGCCAGGAGTTCCCGGAAAGTCGGTTCGCCCGACACGTCCGTACGCAGGACGAGCGTGTTGACGAAGAACCCGATCAGGTCTTCGAGAGCGCCGTCGGTGCGACCGGCCACGGGTGTGCCGAGAGGAATGTCGTCCCCCGCGCCGTGCCGGGAGAGCAAGGTAGCCACGGCGGCCTGCAGCACCATGAACAGGCTGCTGCCGGAGCCCTTCGCCAAGTCGAGCAGCTGTCTGTGCAGGCCGGCGTCCAACGTGTAGGAAACTGTCGCGCCCGTGTGATCCGCGACGGCAGGGCGGGGCCGGTCGACGGGTAGGTCGAGGAGCCCAGGGAGGCCCCGCAGCGCATCGCTCCAGAAGGAGAGTTGACGCGAAGTGACACTGCCGGGGTCGGACTCTTCGCCGAGCATGGTGCGTTGCCACAGCGTGTAGTCGATGTACTGGACGGCCGGTGCGGGCCGCTCGGGGGCGCCGCCGCCGACGCGGGCCCGGTAGGCATCGCCCAGGTCGCGGGCGAGCGGCGCGAGGGACCAGCCGTCCGCCGCGATGTGGTGCACGACCACGACCAGCACGGTACGGGTGGGGCCCGTCCTGAAGAGCCAGGCCCGCAACGGGAGATCGTTGGTCACGTCGAACGGAGTAGCGACCGCGGTGGACACCGCCGCTTCGAGACGGGTCGCGGTGACCTCCTCGATCGTCAAGTCCACCGCCAACGCGGCGCTCTCCAGCACGCGTTGGTTCGGGACTCCGTCCGTCTCCGGGAACACCGTACGCAGCGCCTCATGACGGGCCACCACATCACCGAGGGCCGCGCGCATCGCATCCGTGTCCAGCTCTCCGTCGAGCTCCAGCACCAGCGGGATGTTGTACGTGGAGCTCGGCCCTTCGAACCGGTTGAGGAACCAGAGCCGCTGCTGCGCGAAGGACAGCGGGATCGATTCAGCACGTACGGCTCTGACCACTCCCGCCCTGCCCCGGTCCGCACTGTCGAGCGCCGTGGCGAGCCGGGCGACCGTCGGGTGCTCGAACAGGGTACGGACCTGGAGTTCCGCTCCCAGGAGTGAACGCACCGCGCTGACCAGCCGCGTCGCCAGGAGGGAGTGCCCGCCCAGCGCAAAGAAGCTGTCGTCGACCCCTACCTCCGGAAGGCCCAGCAGCTCGGCGAAGAGACCGCACAGAATCTCTTCCTGTACCGAACGCCTGCTGCGGTCGCGGCCGCCGCTCGGAGCGGCATCAGGCACGGGCAGCCTGCCCCTGTCGACCTTGCCGTTCGGCAGCAGCGGCAGCGTGTCCAGCGCGACGAAGGCCGACGGGACCATGTGCGCGGGCAGTACGGCTGTGAGTGCGGCCCGCAGATCGGGCGTCGGTGGTTCCTGCTGGGCGGGCGTAGCCACGGTGTAGGCGACGAGGCGCCGGTTGCCTGGTTGGTCTTCGCGGAGGATGACGCGGGCGGCGCTGATGCCGGGGAGGTTGGTGAGCGCTGCCTCGATTTCGCCGGGTTCGATGCGGAAGCCGCGGAGTTTGATCTGGTCGTCGGCGCGGGTGAGGTATTCGAGTTCGTTGTGGTGGGTCCAGCGGACGAGGTCGCCGGTGCGGTACATGCGTTGGCCGGTGGTGGTGAAGGGGTCGGCGATGAAGCGTGTTGCTGTGAGGGCGGGTTGGTTG
>NZ_JBHYWP010000208.1:0-2119 GCF_042751845.1 Streptomyces sp. NPDC059398
CGCGCCGGACACTAGTCAAGGGCGTGACGTCGTGTCACCAGGCTGGGGGGCAGCCCCATTGCCCCGTGCGGCCACTCCGGCTGCCCTCGGCGCCGGCCGGGAGCACTTGTACGCGCCTGTGCGGGCACCGCGTATGGCTCCTGAGGGCAGCCGCGGCGTCGCGGCGCCCGCCGGGCGGGGTGTGCCGGGGGTACCGCGCTCCGTTCCGCTGCCTCCGGGGGCGGACGCGTGCGGTCCGGAAGGGTGAGAGCGGCCCGCCGGGAGAGCACCGGGTGACAAGACGGCGCCGGGCTGTAATCATCGGGCGGTTCGCCTGCTGCCGCACCGTCACCTGACGGGCTCCGGCCGTGGACCGACGGTGGCCTCGTGGGGGCGCGGCTGCCCATCAGGGCATTCGGCATGCCCTCGGATAGGTACCGGCGGACGTTTCGCCACCGCTTCCCGCCTCGCAGTGTGGAGGGCAGGTCGTGTCTCGTACCCCGAGGAGAGCTGAGCATGCCGTCTTACCTGTCACCAGGTGTGTACGTGGAGGAGGTGGCCAGCGGCTCCCGTCCGATCGAGGGGGTGGGCACCTCGGTCGCCGCCTTTGTCGGTCTCGCGCCCGTTGGGCCGCTGAACGAGCCGACGCTGGTGACCAACTGGACGCAGTACGTCGCGTCGTTCGGTGAGTTCACCGACGGCTATTTCCTGGCGCACTCGGTCTACGGATTCTTCAACAACGGCGGCTCGGCCGCCTATGTGGTCCGCGTCGGGGGTGTCCCCGGTGGGGTCTCCGGCGAGGAGGAGGGGAAGAGCCAGGCGTCCGTCACCGGACGTTCCGCCCCGGCGGCGCTGCCGGCCGGCGAGCCGAAGCAGCTCGGCACCTTCGCGGTGTCGGCGATCGCGCCCGGCGAGAGTGGCTCCATCAGCGTCGAGGTCGCGGACTCCGAGGGGCCCGCCGACCGCTTCAAGCTGGTTGTCAAGGACGGCGAGAAGGTCGCGGAGACCTTCGACGTGTCGGCCAAGAAGGGCAACCGCAACTATGTCGTCACGCAGGTCAAGGAGCGCTCGAAGCTGATCCTCCTGCAGGAGGACGCGGCTGCCGCGCAGGTCGCGAGGCCGGAGAACCAGACGGTCGCGCTCGTCGCGCCCGCCGCCGCCCCGACGCCCGCGCCGGTGGAGCAGCAGCAGCCCGAGCAGGTGCGGATCGGCGACTACCTCGGCGACTCCGCCGACCGGACCGGCTTCGGCGGTCTGGAGGCCGTCGACGAGGTCTCGATGGTCGCGGTCCCCGACCTGATGGCCGCCTACCAGCGCGGTGCCATCGACCTGGAGTCCGTCAAGGCGGTCCAGCTCGGTCTGATCGCGCACTGCGAGCTGATGGGCGACCGGCTGGCCGTCATCGACCCGCCGCCCGGTCTCAACGCCCGCCAGATCCGTGTCTGGCGCCAGGAGACCGCGGGTTACGACTCCAAGTACGCCGCCCTGTACTACCCGTGGATCAAGGTCTTCGACCCGGCGGGCGGCCAGACCCGGCTGATCCCGCCGAGTGGCCACGTCTCCGGCATCTGGGCCCGCAACGACTTCGAGCGCGGTGTGCACAAGGCGCCGGCCAACGAGGTCGTACGCGGTGCGGTGGACCTGGAGATGCAGATCACCCGGGGTGAGCAGGACCTGCTCAACCCGCTCGGCATCAACTGCATCCGCGCCTTCCCCGGCCGTGGTATCCGGATCTGGGGTGCGCGCACCCTCTCCTCCGACCCGGCCTGGCGCTACCTGAACGTCCGCAGGTACTTCAACTACCTGGAGGAGTCGATCCTCACCGGTACCCAGTGGGTCGTCTTCGAGCCGAACGACCAGGCCCTCTGGGCCCGGATCCGCCGGAACATCTCCGCGTTCATGGTCACCGAGTGGCGCAACGGCGCCCTCTTCGGTGCGACGCCGGAGGACGCCTACTACGTGAAGTGCGACGCCGAGACCAACCCGCCGGAGTCGGTGGACCTCGGCCGTGTCATCTGCGAGATCGGTGTCTCACCGGTCAAGCCGGCCGAGTTCGTGATCTTCAGGCTGGCCCAGTTCTCCAGCGGTGGCGGAGAGCTGGAAGAGTAGTAGCGCTCCGGACCCGGCGGCCGCCACAACC
>NZ_JBHYWP010000209.1:0-2113 GCF_042751845.1 Streptomyces sp. NPDC059398
ACCTGCACGCGTGCAGGCCGGGGCGGGGTACTGCGGAGCTGTTCCGGAAGGGGCTAGATGTCCCGGAACTCATAGACAAAGCTTCTGACCTGTGCAAATGACCCCTCTCGAAGAGCCGGCGGCCGACCGCGACACCATCGCCAGAACCTGGCTCCGCCACTTCGAAAGGTGACCTCGTTGCCTCCCTCCACCGAACACATCCGCACCGTCACGGAGGCATACCTCGCCCGCCACCCGGACGAGCGCGCCTCCCTGATGATGCTGTTCGCCGTGTTCGCCGGCGCGGATGACCCGCACCAGCCACAAGATGTTCCCGGCCCACGTGACCCGCAGCGCCGTCCTCATCAACGGTGAACGGCACGTGCTCCACATCCTGCACAAGGAGTCCGGGAAACTGCTGGCGCCCGGCGGGCACAACGACCCGTCCGACCAGCTCCTGCGCGACGCAGCCCTGCGCGAGCTGCACGAGGAGGCCGGCATCCCGCCCAGCACCGTCGTCCCCCTCGCCGGCCACGAGGACATCCCCCTCGACATCGACGTGCACGCGATCGACGCGAACCCGTCGAAGAACGAGCCGGCCCACCACCACGTGGACTTCCGCTGGGCCTTCCACCTCGGGGCCGATCACGTGGTGACGCTGCAGGAGGAGGTCGACGGCTACCTGTGGCGGCCGTTCGCGACCACCGCCTCACCCACCGTCCGCGCCAAGCTCGCCCAGTTCACATGAAGTCCCCCGAACCCGACCACCAGGAGGACGCCGTGGCCGCCACCACAGCCCGACCGACCGACGCCGGCACATCGCCGTCATACCCTGCCGCTGGGGTGCCTCCCGCTTCCCCGGCAAACCACTGGCCCTCCTCGACGGCATGCCGCTGCTCTGGCACGTTCACCAGCGCTGCCTGGAGGCCAAACGCCTCGACGGAGCCATAGTCGCGACGGACGACGGACGACGGACGACGGACGCATCGAAGCAGCGTGCCGCGAACTCGGCATCGACAGCATCCGAACAGGGGAGTACCTCACCGGCACCGACCGCGTCGCGAAGGTCGCCGAACGCCTGCCGGCCGACGGATACATCAACGTCCAGGGCGACGAGCCGTTCATCTCGCCGACCGCCATCAACGACGTCTCCGAAGCCCTGGAATTCACTCCGCCCGGCACCTGCGCCGTGAACGCCTACACCGAGCTGGTCGACGTCGGCGCCGTCCTGGACCACAACGTCGTCAAGGTCGTCGTCACGGCCCGCAGCGAGGCCCTCATGTTCTCGCGCCAGCCCATCCCGTACCCAAGCGGCGACCGGCCGAAGTACCTGCGCCGACTGGGCCTCTACGGCTTCACAGGCGAGGCTCTCCAGCACTTCCGTCAGCTCCAGCAGGGACCCCTGGAGCGTGCCGAGGGAGTAGAGATGCTGCGCTTTGTCGAACACGGCCATGCCACGGGGATGGTGCCCGTCCTGGACGACGGGGTGGCAGCAGACACCCCCGAGAATCTGGCGCGAGCCGAACACCTCCTCGACCAGCGCCACTGAGCCTGGATCCACCGGCTTGATGTCTGTGGACAGCTTTCCCGGGAACGAGGAAGCGCCCTGTTACTTGCGATGATGGGAGTTCTGAGGCTTCCAGTGCGCACGATCACGAGGGCATTGAGATGCAGTCTTCCGATGCCCCGGCGGGGGTTTCCGCACGGTTCGGTGATCAGAATCTGGTCGCGTACGGCGGGCCGACTCCGCTGGTGCGCCGGTACCCGATCGAACCCGCCACCCTCACCCGGCAGTTCAACGCACTGCTCCGCGACACCCACCTACGACCGATCCGGTTCCACGACCTCCGCCACTCAACGGCGACCCTCCTCCTTGAGCAAGGCGTCGAACTCCTCGTCATCAAGGAACTCCTCGGCCACGCCCACATCGGCGTAACCGCGACGGTGTATGCCCACGTCCGGCTCCGCCTCCAGCGCCAGGCCATCGACACTTTCAGCAACGCCCACCGAGCCCGCCAACCGGCCCGACACTGGCGACGATCCGCCACTCTGTGCAGCCCCCGTCCGCTGACGTTGCCGTCAACTACTGCCGTCAACTACTGCCGTCAAACGACCCAAGGGCCCAGACGAGAAT
>NZ_JBHYWP010000210.1:0-2100 GCF_042751845.1 Streptomyces sp. NPDC059398
CGCCTCCCGGACACTCCGCACCCCCGGGTGACACACCCGATCGCCGCTCCGCACTGCGCGGGGCGGCGATCGGGCTTGCTGCCGCCGGTCAGCAGCTCAGGTTGGATCCCGGGGTGGTTCCGAGGATCTGGACGAAGCGCTGGTAGCTGTCGATCCGGCTCTGCACCTGCGCCGGGTTGCCGCCGTCGCATTCGATGCTGCCGTTGATGCTCCGGATGGTCTGCCCGAAGCCGGCGCCGTTCACCATGGCGTTGTGCGGGGTCATCGTGCCGGGCCCGGTCTGGGTGTTCCAGTACCAGAGGCCGGTCTTCCAGGCCACGGCCGGGTCGGTCTGCACCAGGTTCGGGTTGTTGAGCAGGTCGATGCCCAACGCGTCGCCCGCCGCCTTGTAGTTGAAGTTCCAGCTGAGCTGGATCGGCCCCCGGCCGTAGTAGGCGGACTGGCCCGCGGGGCAGCCGTAGGACTGCGACGCGTCGCAGTAGTGGGAGTAGTTGGAGGTGTCCTGCTCGACGACGTAGACGAGACCGCCGGTCTCATGGCTGACGTTGGCGAGGAAGGCTGCGGCCTCCTGGCGCTTGACCGTGTCACTGCCGGTGTTCGCGAAGGCGGGGTAGGCGCTCAGTGCCGCGGTCAGCCCGCTGTAGGTGTAGAAGGAATTGCGGTTCGGGAACATCTGGTTGAACTGGGCCTCGCTGACGACGAAGCCCGAGTCGACGGGCGGTGTGGTGGAGCCGTCACCGCAGGCACCCTGGTCGGACCAGACGTCGGCGGAGCCGGGCGTCTCGTTCTGGGTCCACCATTTCGCGGTCCAGTTGTGCCCGTTGTACGAGGCGCCCTGCCCGCCCGTATAGACGGACGAGGAATTCCAGGCGGAGGCGCAGGTCGCGGCCGCGGCCGGTGTCATCGGCAGGAAGACGGCGAATCCGATGGCCGCCACCAGGGCGGTGAGCAGAGCCATGAAGCGTCTTGACACGTGATCACTCCTTCGCGCGGTCATCGCGACAACGATGTCCGCTTGTGGGGGTGAGGGCACTCAAGCGCTATTGGTCTGGACCTGTCAAGGGTGCGGCCGCATTCTGGTGCACAACCGGGGAGCCGTGGCGGCTACAGGGCTCAGCAGCTGAGGCCGTAGGGTCGGAGCTGTTGTTCCAGCACGGTATGGAGGGTCTGTTGCACGCTGTAGCCACGCCCCTGTTCGATCCCGGCGCAGGCCAGGGGGCACGTCAGTTCGCCGAACTCGGCCTGGCGCTTCTGCTGTCGACCCTCATCGGCGCCGAACGGGCCACCCGTCAGAAGAGTGCGGGACTGCGTACCCACACCCTGGTCGGCGTGGGCAGCGCCCTGTTCATGGAGGTGTCGCAGCACGGGTTCAACGCGGTCCTCGCCCTGCACAACGTCTCCTTCGACCCGTCACGGGTCGCCGCCCAGGTCGTCTCCGGGATCGGCTTTATCGGCGGCGGGCTCATCTTCGTACGCCGGGACGCCGTACGCGGCCTGACCACCGCTGCCACGGTCTGGCTCACCTGCGCCATCGGTATGTCGTGCGGTGGTGGACTTCCGCTCCTGGCCATCGGGGCGACCATGGTCCACTTCCTGGTGGTGCACGGCTACTCGTGGGTGACGCGGCGCATCCCGTCGATCGCGACCACGGAGCAGACCCGGCTGCATCTCGCGTACACGATCGGCACCAGCGTGCTGACCAGGATTCTGGAGCGGGCGACCAGCAAGGGGTTCCAGGTCGTTCAGGTGCGGGTGGACCGCGCGAACGATAAGGCCCCGGAAGACACGGAGCTGAGACACGACGAGGCGGGGACGGCCTTCGTCCATATGGATATCGAGGGAACGGGCAGCGTTCATCAGCTGGTGGCGGAACTCTCCGAGTTCGAGGGCGTGCTGAGTGTCTCGTCCATCAAGGGCGAACTCGCCGACTGACCCTTCGGACTTCGGAGCCCGGCGGCGCCGAGGCGATCCGCCACCGGCCCGCGGAGCGCCGCTGTTTCCCGTTCAGCGCGCAGCGGCCCCCGGGGGGGGGGGGCGCGGGGGCCGCCCCCGCCCGCGCGGGGCACCCCCCCGCCGCGCTGCTGCGCCGGGTCGCCGGAC
>NZ_JBHYWP010000211.1:0-2062 GCF_042751845.1 Streptomyces sp. NPDC059398
GCGCCCCCCCCGCGGGGCGGCGCCCGCGCGCCCCACCCCCCCCCCCCCCCGGCGCGTGTGGCGGGGGCGCCCTCGGTTGTGACACCCGGTGGTGCGGAGTGTCCGTCAGGCGACGTTCTTGTACGACGACCCCTGCTGCGGCGGGTTCCCGGAGCGGCCGCGCGGGGCCCCCGTGGCGCGGCGCGCCTGGGCGGGGCGGCCGCGCCGGCCGCGGGACGACGAGGAACCGCCCTTGGGGCGCTCCGTGACCGGCGCGGAGACGGTGACCGGGACACCCGAAGGCGCCTGGGCGCCGGTGATCCGGCTCAGCTCGGCCTCGCCGGACCGCACCTGGGCGATCTGCGGGGTGATCCCGGCGTCGGCCATCAGCCGGGACATCTCGCGCCGCTGGTTGGGCAGCACCAGGGTGACGACACTGCCTGACTCGCCCGCACGCGCGGTACGGCCGCCCCGGTGCAGATAGTCCTTGTGGTCGCTGGGCGGGTCGACGTTGACGACCAGGTCGAGGTTGTCGACATGGATGCCGCGGGCCGCGACGTTGGTGGCCACCAGTACGGTGACCTGCCCCGTCTTGAACTGGGCGAGGGTCCGGGTGCGCTGCGGCTGCGACTTCCCGCCGTGCAGCGCGGCGGCCCGTACGCCGCTGTTCAGCAGGTGCTTGGTCAGCTGGTCCACGGCGTGCTTGGTGTCCAGGAACATCAGCACCCGGCCGTCACGCGCGGCGATCTCGGTGGTCGTCGCGTACTTGTCGGCCCCGTGGATGTGCAGCAGGTGGTGCTCCATCGTGGTCACCGCGCCCGCCGAGGGGTCGACGGAGTGGACCACCGGGTCGTGCAGATAGCGGCGGACCAGCAGGTCGACATTGCGGTCCAGGGTCGCCGAGAACAGCATGCGCTGCCCGTCCGGGCGTACCTGGTCGAGCAGTTCGGTGACCTGTGGCATGAAGCCCATGTCGGCCATCTGGTCGGCTTCGTCCAGCACGGTGATGGCGACCTGGTCGAGGCGGCAGTCGCCGCGCTCGATGAGATCCTTGAGCCGGCCCGGGGTCGCGACCACGATCTCGGCGCCGCCCCGCAGAGCGCCGGCCTGCCGGCCGATCGACATACCGCCCACCACGGTGGCCAGCCGCAGCCGCAGCGACCTTGCGTACGGGGTGAGCGCGTCGGTGACCTGCTGGGCCAGTTCACGGGTGGGGACGAGGACCAGTGCCAGCGGCTGGCGCGGCTGCGCGCGCCGGCCCGCGGTACGGACGAGCATGCCGAGGCCGAACGCGAGGGTCTTGCCCGACCCGGTGCGCCCGCGCCCCAGCACGTCCCGGCCGGCCAGCGAGTTCGGCAGCGTCGCGGCCTGGATCGGGAACGGCTCGTTCACACCCAGGCTCGTGAGCATCTTCAGCAGCTCGGGCGGCAGCCCCATGTCGGCGAACGAAGCGGCCGGGGGCAGTGCCGGGGTGATCGTGACGGGCAGGGCGAACTCACCCTGCGGGGCGGGCCTGCGGCCGCGGCCACCGGAGCGGTTGGGGGCGCCGGACCTGCCGGATGCGCCGGAGCGGTTCGATGCCTGGGAGCGGAAGCCGCCCCGGCCCGAACCTGAGCCCCCACCGGTGCGGGTACGGGAGTGACGGTCGTTCGTACGTGCTGTGCGGTCCATACGGATCCTTCCTCGATGTGGCACGTATCGAGGAATTCCCGGCAGCCGACAGAGGCCGCAGAATCGCAAGAACGAGCCGGAATAAAGAGCGAAATCAAGGCCGGGCAGATCGGAGAAAAGCCAGGGCGGTGAGATCGGGACAGCCGGAGACCGCCGAACGGATGCGGCTGGTGTACCGGCTGGTACAGGGTTCTGGTTCGGACGGGCCCCTGTCCGTCGACCGGAGGCGGCGGGCTGTGCACTCTGCCCCGGCGGGGCTGCGGTGCGCGCCCGGTTACGGGCCCTGCCGGAAACCGTAACAGGGATCCGGGCGAAGCCCGAACAAAGCAACAAGCTGGGGCCCGCACCCCAAGGTGGGGGGCCCCGCGTGGGTGGGGGGGCAGGCGGGGACGATGTTCTCGGCCGGCGGGCC
>NZ_JBHYWP010000212.1:0-1983 GCF_042751845.1 Streptomyces sp. NPDC059398
GGGCGGCGCCGCAGGGGGGGGGGGGGCGCAGTGGTGTGCCATGGGCCCCACCACCGGTTCAGTGCGTCTGCCATCGGTTCGGCGCGTCTTTTGCCGGTTCGGCCGGTCTGCCGCCGGGCCGGGATGGACTTTCCGCAGGGACGGATGGACTCTTCTCATCCAACTCACCGGTAGGACAACAAAATTGAGAGCCTGGGCTCCGCAGAACATCGGATGAATGGACGAAGGTGTGGTCCCGCATACCCCACCCGAACCCCCTGACACCGAAGGACGTGCCCATGGCTCTCAGCCGCCGCCTCTTCGTCACCGCGCTCGCCGCCGCCACCGCATCCACCGGCTCGCCCCTGCTCGCCACGGACGCGCTGGCCGCGCCGGCCGGCCGATCCTCCGTACCCACGGGGCCCGGCCGCCCCTCCCTGCCCGTCGAACCCGGCTACCGTATCGCCATCAGCCCGGACGACACCCCCGGCGAACTGGTCGCCAAGGCCGCCCGGCTGCGCCCCACCGAGCGCCAGATAGCCTGGCAGCGGCTGGAGAAGACGGCCTTCCTGCACTTCGGCGTCAACACCTTCACCGGCCTGGAGTGGGGTACGGGAGACGAAAACCCCGACGTCTTCCAGCCGACCGGCCTCGACACCGACCAGTGGGCGCGGGCGCTGCGGGACGGCGGCTTCGAACTCGCCATCCTCACGGTCAAGCACCACGACGGCTTTGTGCTGTACCCCTCCCGCTACACGGACCACAGCGTCGCCTCCAGCAGCTGGGCGGACGGCCGGGGCGACGTGCTGCGCTCGTTCGCCGACTCGATGCGCGCCCACGGGATCAAGGTGGGCGTCTACATCTCTCCGGCCGACGAGAACCAGTATCTGCATGGGGTCTACGCCAACGGCAGCGCCCGTACCACCCGCACGGTGCCCGCACTCGTCCACGGCGACGACCGGGCCGGAAGGAGACCGCGCACCTTCCGGCTCCAGGCCACCGACTACGGCGCCCATATGCTCAACCAGCTCTACGAAGTGCTCACCGAATACGGGCCGGTGGACGAGGTGTGGTTCGACGGCGCCCAGGGCCGCATCCCCCCGGAGAAGGTCGAGCACTACGACTGGGACAGCTGGTACGAGATCGTCCGCGCCCTCGCGCCCGGCGCCTCCATCGCGGTGTCGGGCCCCGACGTGCGCTGGGTCGGCAACGAGGGCGGGCTGGCCCGGGAGGACGAGTGGAGCGCCGTCCCGGTCGCCGCCGCGGAGTACGGGCGTACCGACTACGCGCTGCCCTACGACGCCCCCGACCAGGGCAGCCGCGAGGCGCTTGCCGCCTCCCGGACGGTCGCCCAGTACCTCCAGTGGTGGCCCGCCGAGTGCGATGTCTCCATCAGGCCCGGCTGGTTCTACCACGCGGACCAGCAGCCCAAGACCGTCGACGAACTCACCGACATCTATCTGCGGTCGGTCGGGCGCAACTCCGTACTGCTGCTGAACATCCCGCCGGACCAGCAGGGGCGGCTCCCCGCGGCGGATGTCGCCGTGCTCCGCGCTTTCGACGAGCGCATCGGCAGTGAGCTGCCGATGAACCTCGCCCGTACGGCGCGGACCTGGGGCGACGGCCACCATTCGGACCTCGCGGTCGACGGCGACCCGGACACCGCGTGGACCGCGCCCGCGGCGTCGAAGGGCACCCTGTACGTCGACTTCGGCCGCCCGCGCGAGGTGGACCGGATCCGGCTCGCCGAGGACATCCGCCACGGCCAGCAGGTCGAACTGGTCGTCGTGGAGGCCCGTACGGAGAAGGGCTGGACGGAGGTGGCGAAGGCGGGGACCGTCGGCGCGAGCCGGATCGTCGTGCTGCCCGCCGCGGTGGCCGCACGGCAGTGGCGGCTGCGGGTGCTCGGCTCCCGCCGCCCGGCGCGCATCGCCGAGTTCGGCCTCTACCACTCGCTGAGCTGAACCGCGGGGGCCCCCCCGCGGCGGGCGGGGCCCCGCGGCC
>NZ_JBHYWP010000213.1:0-1881 GCF_042751845.1 Streptomyces sp. NPDC059398
GAGCGAGCTGCTCCGGCCCGGGGTTCCCGGCTTTTCCGCGCACTGCCGCCACCCTGCCCCAAAGCCGGGCTTTGAGGCGCTCAAAGCGCAAGTGTTAACGTGTTCGACATGAAGACAGCCGTGCGCCCGCATCCCAAGAGCCCCGCGCTCGTGGAGCGCCTGCATGTCGACCTCTGCCGCTGCATGTCCGCGGCCTGTCGCCGCGTCTGATCGGCCTCATGCGGCGGCGCCCCCCGTGCCGGGCGCCGCGCCCCCGTCCCCCGTGCTCCGTACCGAGCACACAGCTGCGTCCTCACCGGAGTGTCCCCATGTCCGCAGGTCCCGCGAGTCCCGAGAGTTCCCCGGCGAACTCCAACTCCACGGAGAACTCCACCGCCGGCCCCGGCGCCGGCCCCGCGAAGAAGTCCCGAATATCCGACAAGTTCCCGTTCTGGGCGCAGATCATCGCCGGTCTGGTCCTCGGTGTACTGCTCGGCTGGCTGGCCCGCAGCCAGGACATCAGCTGGCTCAAGTCCACCCTTGAGCACGTCGGCGGCATCTTCATCCAGCTGCTGAAGCTGGCGGTCGCCCCGCTCGTCTTCTTCGCGATCCTGGTGTCGATCACCAATCTGCGCAAGGTGAACAACGCCGCCCGGCTGGCCACCCGTACGGTCATGTGGTTCATGATCACCTCGCTGATCGCCGTCGTCATCGGCCTCGCGATCGGACTGATCACCAACCCCGGCGCCGGCACCGGCCTCACGCCCAAGGACGGCAAGGCTCCCGACGGCTCGGGCTCCTGGATCGACTTCCTGACCGGCATCGTGCCGACCGACGTCGTCACGCCCTTCACCCAGCTGAACGTCCTCCAGATCGTCTTCATGGCCGCCGTCGCCGGTATCGCCGCGCTCCAGCTCGGTGAGAAGGCCGAGCCGATCCTCAAGATCAGCGAGACCGTGCTCGAACTGCTCCAGAAGGCCCTGTGGTGGGTCATCCGCCTCGCGCCGCTGGGCACCATCGGGCTGATCGGCTTCGCCATCGCGGACTACGGCTGGGACCTGATCGGCAAGTACGCGACCTTCACCGCCGACATCTACGTCGGCTGCGCGATCGTCCTGTTCATCGTCTACCCGGTGCTGCTCGCGACGGTCGCCAAGGTCAACCCGCTGCAGTTCTTCAAGGGCGCCTGGCCCGCGATCCAGCTGGCGTTCGTCTCGCGCTCGTCGGTCGGCACCATGCCGGTCACCCAGCGGGTCACCGAGCGCCTCGGTGTGCCGAAGGAGTACGCCTCGTTCGCGGTGCCGTTCGGCTCGACCACCAAGATGGACGGCTGCGCCTCGATCTACCCGGCGATCGCCGCGATCTTCATCGCGCAGATCTTCGACGTGCATCTCGGCATCCAGGACTACATCCTGATCGCCTTCGTCTCGGTCATCGGCTCGGCGGCCACCGCCGGACTGACCGGCGCGACCGTGATGCTGACGCTGACCCTCTCCACGCTGGGGCTCCCGCTGGAGGGTGTGGGTCTGCTGATGGCGATCGACCCGATCCTGGACATGATGCGCACCGCGACCAACGTCGCGGGACAGGCCATGATCCCGGTCATCGTCTCGGCCCGCGAGAAGATCCTGGACCTCGACGCCTTCAACTCCGCTTCGGGCTCCCCGGTCGACGAGCCCGAGGTGCGGGCCTCCGACGCCGAGCAGAAGCCGTCGCTTCCGGTCGCCGCCTGACCGCTCTCCGGTCAGGGCTCGTTCCCGCCTGATCGTTCACGTCACGGGGGCCGGCCCCCCCCCCCGCCCCCGGGGGGGGGGGGGGCCCGGCCCCAGGCCCCGGGGGTGCGAAAAGGGGGGGTGGGGGGGGTGTGGGGGGGGGGGAGGGGGGGGTAAGCCCCAGCCACAC
>NZ_JBHYWP010000214.1:0-1683 GCF_042751845.1 Streptomyces sp. NPDC059398
CGCATGGGGCGGCCCCCCACCGGGCGGGGGGGTCGGTGGGGCCCCCGCCCCATTGGGGGTCGGCGCCGGGGCCGACACAACAACACCCCCCCGCCCCCCCCCGGGCCGGGGGGGGCGCGGCCCTGCTCGTTCACCTACTGCGTCTCAGCCCGCCGACCGTACTGCCCGGACGGGCCGGCCGGCGCCGGGGCTGACTTCAGCCCCGGCCGCCCGCGGTGCTGTCGTCGCCCGTGCTGTCGTCGTCCGTGCTGTCCTCGTCCGTACCGTCATCGTCCAGACTCCGGTTCCGGTCCGGGGCATCGGACGGGGACTCATGGGGCTCGTCGCCCAACTCCTCCTCGACATCGACGAACTCGACACCCTCCAGCTCCGCGAGCCGGTCCGATGCGTCCGTCGAGCCGTCCTTGTCGGACTCGATGGTCCTGGCGAACCACTCACGGGCCTCGTCCTCACGCCCCGCGGCGAGCAGCGCGTCGGCGTACGCGTACCGCAGCCGCGCGGTCCACGGCTGTACGGAGTGGGAGGCCAGCTCCGGGCTCTGCAGCGTGACGATCGCCGCGTCGATCTGCCCCATGTCGCGGCGCGCACCGGCGGCGACCAGACGCATCTCGACCTGTCCGGCCTTGTCGAGCTTCTGGACCTCGGGCTCTCCGGCCATCGCCATCGCCCGCTCGGGCCGGCCCAGGCCGCGCTCGCAGTCGGCCATGACGGGCCAGAGCTCGACGCTTCCGGTCATCCGCTTCGTGGCACGGAACTCGGCGAGCGCCTCGGTGTACTTCTGCGTCGCGTATGCGGCGAACCCGGCCGCCTCACGCACGGCGGCGACCCGGGAGGCCAGCCGGAGGGCGATACGCGAGTACGCGTACGCCTCTTCGGGGTCCTCGTCGATCAGCCGGGCGACCATCACCAGGTTCTTGGCGACATCCTCGGCCAGGGTCTTGGGCAGGCTCATCAACTCCTGCCGTACGTCCTTGTCGATCTCCTCGCCGGTGACATCCTCGGGAATCGGAAGCCGCTTGACCGGCTCACGGTCCCGGTCACGGTCGTCCCGCTGGAATCCGCCGCCCCGCTCGTCACGCTGGCCGCCGCGGTACCCACCACGGTCCCGGTCGTCGCGCTGGCCACCTCGGTAGCCACCGCGGTCACCACCGGAGGGACGGCCGCCGCGGTCGTTGCTCCGGTCGTCACGGCGGAAGCCGCCACCGCCGGAACGGTCGTCACGGCGGAAACCACCACTGCGCTCACCATCCCGACGCGGACCACCCGAGAAACGGTCATCACGACGCGGCCCACCGGACGAACGGTCATCACGACCACCGCGGTACCCACCACGGTCACCGCCCCGGTCATCACGGCCCCGATCATCACGACGCTCGAAACCACCACCGGGACGCCCACCACGACTGTCGTCACGGCGGAAGGACGAACGATCATCACGGCTGTCATCACGCCGGAACGACGGACGGTCATCACGCCGATCGTCTCGCCGGAAACCACCACCCGGACGGCCACCGCGGTCGTCATCGCGGCGCGGACCACCCGAAGGACGGTCGTCACGACCACCCCTGAACCCGCCGCGGTCGTTGCCCCGGTCGTCACGGCGGAAGCCGCCACCGCCGGAACGGTCGTCACGGCGGAAACCACCACTGCGCTCACCATCCCGACGCGGACCACCCGAGAAAC
>NZ_JBHYWP010000215.1:0-1529 GCF_042751845.1 Streptomyces sp. NPDC059398
GGAGAACCGGCGGGGGCGGCGCTGTCGGTGCGGGCGTCAGGGCGCGGTGATCGTCAGGTCCGCGCGGCGCGGGCCCGCGAAGCCCTCCATGTCGGCGCGGCTCAGGCCGGTGAGCAGGGTGACCTCGGTGTCGTCGAGTGCGCCGCAGTCGAGGCCGCGCAGCAGATATCCGCTGAGCGCCTTGGCGGTCGCCGGCTCGTCCATGACATCGCCGCCGGCCTTGGCTACATAGGCGGCGAGCCGGGCAGCGGCCGGTTCCAGGCCCTCGCGGTAGAAGGCGTACACCGCCGCGTAACGCGTCGGCAGATGCGCCGGGTGCATGTCCCAGCCCTGGTAGTAGGCGCGGGCCAGAGCGCGGCGGGTGAGGCCGTAGTGGAGCCGCCAGGCCTCGTGCACATGGGCGGTCGTACCGATCGGCAGGACGTTGGTCGAGCCGTCCGAGACCCGTACGCCGGTGCCCGCGGCCGCGACCTGCATGACCGCCTTGGCGTGGTCGGCGGCGGGGTGGTCGCTGGCCTGGTGGGCCGCGCTCACGCCGACGCAGGCGCTGTAGTCGAAGGTCCCGTA
This sequence comes from Streptomyces sp. NPDC059398, assembly GCF_042751845.1. Classification (NCBI taxonomy): domain Bacteria; kingdom Bacillati; phylum Actinomycetota; class Actinomycetes; order Kitasatosporales; family Streptomycetaceae; genus Streptomyces; species Streptomyces sp. NPDC059398. Next base: position 568 of record NZ_JBHYWP010000215.1, read on the forward strand.
GTGCAGACCGGTGGCCCGGCCCTCGGCGGCGCCGATCATCCTGGCGACGGCCGCGGTGCCGTCGGAGGCGAGGATGGACTGGCTGGTCTCGATCTGGATCTCGAAACCGATCCGGCCGGCCGGCAGGCTGTGTGTCTTCTCGAAGGCTTCGAGGAGGCGCACGAAGGCGGTGACCTGCTCGGGGTAGGTCACCTTGGGCAGGGTCAGGACGAGCCCTTCGGGCAGCCCGCCCGCCCGCATCAGGCCGGTGAGGAAGATGTCGGTGGTGCGGATGCCGCGGTCGCGGACCGCCGCCTCCATGCACTTCATGCGGATGCCCATGTAGGGAGCGGCCGTACCGTTCGTGTACGCCTCGGAGACCAGCCGGGCGGCGCGGGCCGCGGCCTCGTCCTCCTCGGCGTCGGGGCGTGGGCCGTAGCCGTCCTCGAAGTCGATGCGCAGGTCCTCGACGGGCTCACGCTCCAGCTTGGCGCGCACCCGGTCGTGGACGGCGGTGGCGAGCTCGTCGCCGATGCCCAGGAGCCCGGCGAAGGAGGCGGCGTCGGGTGCGTGGGTGTCGAGGGATGCCAGCGCCTGGTCGCCCCAGGAGCGGATGGTGCCCGCGTCGAAGGTGTCACCGGGCACGTACACGGTGTGGACGGGCTGGCGGGTGCCAGGGTCCCCCGGGTAGCGGCTCGCCAGCTCCTCGTCGACCGCGACCAGGGAAGCGCTGATGTCCTCGCTGACCGCACCCGCGAGGCTCGTCGCCACCTTCTCCTGCTGACCCATCCTTCACCCTCCTATTTTCCGCTGCACGGAATCAACAATCCGCATAGCGAAGTTAACGGGCGGTCATGACCTGCGTCAATGGTTGGCCGAAACAGCCGGGGGGGGGCCCGCCCGCGGGCCCCGCGGCGTGCGGCGGGGCAGCCCCCGCCAGCGGGGGGTGGGGGCGGCGGCGGGTGGGGGGCGGGGGGTGGAGG
>NZ_JBHYWP010000216.1:0-1408 GCF_042751845.1 Streptomyces sp. NPDC059398
GTTCTGCGGCGGCGGGGCCTCTCCCGTACGCGGGCCTGCCGGGTGTGCGGGATTCTCCGGTACGCGGAACCTTCCGGTGCGCGGGCCCTGCCCGTACCCGGAACCCTCCGGTACGCGGCCCACGGGCCGCCCCTCCGCCCCTTCAGCGGCCGGGCAGCAGGTCCTTGAGCGCACCGCCGCTGGTCAGCGGAGAGGTGAGCAGGGCCGTGGAGACCGGCTTGAAGTCGGCGACCTGGGTGCCGACCGCGTTGTCGAGCGGGTCGACCCCGGTCTTGGCCAGCGGGTCGAGCTGGAGGCTGGTCACCGGCGCGGTGGCGTACCCGAGCGCACCGGTCAGGACGCGGACCGGCGAAGGACCGAGGCTGCCGAGGGCCGCGGTGGGGCCGCTCAAAGGGGTGGCCGCAGGCGTGGCGGCCTGGGCGGCCGCACCGCCCATACCGAGCGCCGCCCCGGCCACGGTGACGGTGAGACCGATACGGAGCAGGGAGTTCCGCCGGGGTGAGGGAGCTGCATGTGTTGCCATGGGATTCCTGACTCGCAGAGTAAGCGGATGCGCACAAAGAGTAGTTGCTGAGCGCTGTCCGCTCCAAAGACCGCGACAACCTCACTCCTGGGAGTGGTCAGGACCGCCCGATGCGGGAGAATGTCCTCCCGTGAGTTCCTCCCAGCCCATACCGGCCCGCGTCGTCCTGCTCGCGGGCCCCTCCGGATCCGGCAAGTCGTCTCTCGCGGAGCGCGCGGACCTGCCCGTGCTGCGCCTGGACGACTTCTACAAGGAGGCAGGCGACCCGACACTGCCGCAGGTCCCCGGCAGCCCCGACATCGACTGGGACTCACCGCTGTCCTGGGACGCGGACGCGGCGGTCACCGCGGTCCAGGAGCTGTGCCGGACCGGCCGTACGACCGTGCCGGTGTACGACATCGCCGCCAGTGCCCGCACCGGCCACGAGGCCCTGGACATCGGCCCGGCGGCCGTCTTCATCGCGGAAGGCATCTTCGCCGCCGACATCGTGCGGCGGTGCGAGGAGCTGGGTCTGCTGGCGGACGCGCTCTGTCTGCGCGGGCGGCCCTCCACCACGTTCCGGCGGCGGCTGATGCGGGATCTGCGCGAGGGGCGGAAGTCCGTTCCGTTCCTGCTGCGGCGGGGGTGGCGGCTGATGCGGGCCGAACGGGGCATCGTGGCACGGCAGACGGGTCTGGGCGCGTACCCGTGCGACAAGCGGGAGGCGTTGGGCCGGCTGGCGGCGGCCGGTGCGCCGTCCGGGGCCACGGGTCCGGCCGCCCGGCAGGCGGATGCGGCCCGGCCGTCCCCTGCCGCCCCCCAGGTGTGTGAGGCGCGGGACCGGCACGTCCCATCGGGGCTCCCCGCCCACCCGATCCCCCACCCGCCGAATGCCACAAAGGCCAG
>NZ_JBHYWP010000217.1:0-1294 GCF_042751845.1 Streptomyces sp. NPDC059398
GAGGACTGACAGTGATGATTGCTGTGGCTCCGCTCGGCGGTCTGACCCCAGGACTGACTGGCGCTTCGGCTGTCCTTCCGTGGATTCGTCGGCTGTCCGGGCGGGGCCACAGCGCGCGTGGCCGGTCGGGCATCTGTGACTTCATAGGAGCCCGGCCAAAGGTCCCATCACTGTCTTGTCCGTCTGCCCGACCGGCACGTGCCCTCCCAGACACGCGGCGCGGAAGGACACCAGGCTTCAGCATGGCAGCAGACGAGATAGCCGTCATCGGCGGCATCGACACCCACACCGACGTCCACCAGGCCGCGGTGATCGACACGGTCGGCCGGCACCTGGCCACCAAGGCATTCCCCACCACCCCGGACGGCTACCAGCGGCTGCTGGACTGGCTGCGCTCGCACGGCGAACTGCTCGCGGTGGGCCTGGAAGGCACCGGCGCCTACGGGGCCGAGGCCGCCCGCTTCCTGACCGTCAACAGCATCACCATCGTCGAGGTCGACCGCCCCGACCGCAAAGCCCGCCGGGACAACGGCAAGTCCGACCCGGTCGACGCCTACGCCGCTGCCACCGCTGTGCTGTCCGGACGGGCCTCGGGCACACCCAAGACCCGCAACGGGATCGTGGAGGCCATCCGCACCCTGCGCGTGGCCCGCAGCTCGGCGGTCAAGGCCCGCACCCAGACCATCAACCAGATCCGCAGCCTCGTCGTGACGGCACCCGCAGCGGTCCGGGAAAAGCTGCGGGGGCTGGCCACCGGCGAGCTGATCGACACCCTGGCCCGGTCCCGTCCCGCCGGCGACCTCGCCGACCCGGACCACGCAGCCAGGGTCACACTGCGCAGGCTCGCCCGCCGCCACCAGCGGCTCGGCGAGGAGATCGCCGAAGCCGACGCCGACCTCGGCCCGCTGGTGACCCGGGCCGCACCACAGCTGATCGCGCTGCCCGGCATCGGCCCCGAGACCGCCGGCCAACTGCTGACCACTGCGGGCGACAACCCCGACCGTCTGCGCTCGGAAGCGTCCTTCGCGCACCTGTGCGCCGCGGCCCCGGTCCCGGCGTCATCGGGCCGCACACACCGGCACCGGCTCAACCGGGGAGGGGACCGGCAGGCCAACCGGGCCCTGCACACCATCGTGCTGGTCCGCATGCGCTACGACCAGCGAACCCGCGACTACGTCGCCAGACGCACCACCGAAGGCATGACCAAGAAGGACATCGTCCGCTGCCTGAAACGGTTCGTCGCCCGCGAGGTCTACCGACACCTGCCCCACCCCCAGATCACCACCGAACAGCT
>NZ_JBHYWP010000218.1:0-1229 GCF_042751845.1 Streptomyces sp. NPDC059398
TGATGGACGTATATTGACAGCCGTGGTCGGCGTGGTGAATGAGCTTGCCCGGCTCAACTTCGCGGGACGCGAGGGCGTACTCCAGCGTGGTCAGGACCAGGTCGGCGTCCGCGCGGGCGGAGGTCTCCCAGGCGACGACCCGGCGGGAGAACGCGTCGCGGATCGCGGACAGCCACAACGGCCCCTCGCCGGTGGAGATCATCGTGAGGTCGGTGACCCACAACCGGTTCGGCGCGCCGGTGCGGTGAAGTCTCTGTTGACCAGGTCCGGGGCCAGGGTGGGCTTCGGGTCCCGGCGCGTGAAGCCCTTCCGTCGCGGGCTCATACCCGCGAGGTCGGCCTCACGCATCAGGCGCTCGACCCGTTTGCGGCCCACCTGGGTGCCCTCGCGTTTCAGCACGGCGTGCACGCGCGGAGAGCCGTAGATGCTGGCGGAGTCGGCGTGGATCTCCTTGATCCGCTCGGTCAGCTCGACGTCGCGACGCCGCCGTTCGCAGGGCTCCTTCTAGGCGCGGCGCCAGCGGTAGTAGGTGGAGGAGGGGATGTGGAGTTCCCGAAGTACGCACTCGACTCCCAGGCGGGGATGCTCGTCGACGAGCGCCGTCACCTGGGGCCGGGTCGGGTCGAGCTGCGCCGCGAAAAACGCCAAGGCCGTCCGTAGGACGTCGTTAGCCCGCTTGAGCTGGGTGTTCCCCTTGCGCAGGGCCGTGAGTTCGGCGCGTTCGCCGCTGGTGAGACGGTCGTCGCGCTCGCCGGCGTCCGCCTCGGCCTGGCGGATCCAGCCACGCAGGGCCTCCGGGTGCACGCCGAGGTCAACGGCCAGCTTCTTGATCTGAGGCTTCGGCTCAGCGGTGCGATACATACGTACCGCACGCTCACGCAACTCGAGCGAGTACTTCCGGGGTGCAGCCATGATCACAGGTCCTCTCATGAATCCCATCTGACCTGCTGTCAACTTCCTCCGCATCCCGGGGGAACCTCACCCTGCGCACGAACTCCCACTCAGTCCGCGCCGCGCCGCCCGCCGGCGCGCCCCGGACGCCTCCGAGCACAACCGGTCCGGATCAACCTCCGCCTAGCCTGAGATTCTCACTCTAGATGCAGCCTTCTCAACCAAGTTGCTGCCTTGCAGGTCAAGCGCTACCTAAAGTCCATCCCAGCATCTCTCAGTCATCTGCATCCACACAGGTCAGGCCGATGACGCAGCTTCACCATGAATGAGAACGCACA
>NZ_JBHYWP010000219.1:0-1097 GCF_042751845.1 Streptomyces sp. NPDC059398
CGGGCGGCCGGGGTTCACCGGAGTGCGGCCTGGTTACTTCACGTCGACGAAGTCACCGGCGGCGATGGCCGCCGGAGTCGTGGTCGTGCCCGCGAAGTTGTAGCGCCAGTAGCCGTCCTCGACCGCCTTGACGGTCGTCTTCAGCTCACCGGTGCCGTTCGTCTTCAGCGTCTTGACGGTGGTGTAGGTGTTGCTGTTCTTCTTGCGGAACTGCAGCTTGACCGGCTGGCCGGTGTAGCCCTGGTACTTGTAGTTCTCCCAGTTGGCGCGGGCCAGCTTGCCGGTGACCGTGATGGTCTTGCCCTTCTTCACCGGCTCGGGGGCGGCGTTGACCGTCTGCGTCGAGGCGCGCTGGACGTGCTGCGACTTGTACGCGTTGCTCTCGACCCACTGGCCGTCCTTGGCCAGTGCGGAGACGTAGACCTTCCAGGTGCCGGCGAGGCTGTTCTTGTACAGGTCGTTCTGCGAGCGCGGGTCCACCTTGAAGGAGACCTTGCAGGTGGACGTGGTGGCGTTCACCTTGGTGCACTTGGAGACCTGCGTGGTGTTGTCGTCCACCTTCGGACCCAGGTAGCCGTCGACCGCGGAGTCGATGTCGGTGCCGTGCCAGAGGAAGACGACGGCGTCCTGGATACCGGAGTTGTCGGTGGCGGTGACGCTCGCCGTGATGGTCTTGGCGACCGTGGTGCCGAGGACGATGTCCTTGCCACCGTTCACGGTCACGCTGCTGATCCTGGTGTCGACGGCGGCACGGGTGACGACGCGGGCCTTCGCGCCGAGCGGCGCGGTCTTGACCGGCGCGTTTTTGAACACGGAGCGGGCAGCCTCCACGGTACCCACGCCGTGGGCCCCGTCCGCCTGGGCGGCGGCCGGAACGACGAGAGCGGAGAGAGCCAGGGCGCCGGTGACGGCGGCCACAGTGGCACGTATACGCATGTTTGTTCCCCATGTGGAGAAGGGGACCGGCGGAGGTTTCGTCCATCCGCGTGGCCCATGTGGTCTGTGAAGTCTGGTTTCTTGAAAGAACAAACAAGCCACGTGGGGGTAAGGTTTTTCCCCATGTGAATATTTGTAAAAACTGCGGTAACACAAGGGTG
>NZ_JBHYWP010000220.1:0-1074 GCF_042751845.1 Streptomyces sp. NPDC059398
CCGTCGGTTTCTTCGGCGGGCCGTTTCGGTTGTGTGGCTGGTGGCAGGCGGGCTGATGGCCCGGCTGTCGTGTCGGGTGGGCGCCGGGTTCCACTGCTCCGGTCGGGGTGATGCTGCTCGCAGGGGTGGGAACGTGCTGGTCAGCCGGGGTTCGGGAGAGCTTCGAGCCGTGCCAGGGCATTGGTGATCGCGTCGGTCCAGGGCCAGTGGCGAGCGAATCTCAGGTGCCGGCGGCGGGCGGTGGTGACGAGCTGGGCGGCAGCGGAAAAGAGGCGGAGCCGGAGACGGCGGGGCTTCCACCTGTGGGTTTTGCCTGTGAGAGCGAGCATCGGCATCCATGCGAGGAGGTCGAGGGCGATCTGGACGATCTCCGGCCAGATCCGGTTCTGCGCGGTGTCGTGCAGGGGCAGGTTGCGCTGGCCGGTAGCGCGAGCGGTTCGGATGCGGTCCTCGGCTCTCGCGCGTTGACGGTGCCGCAGTTCGAGCGTGGCGATCGGGACGCCGGTGGTGTGGGTGGCGAACGCCGTGAGTCGCAGCCCGTCAGCATCGGTGAACCGCAACTGGGCACCGGGGTGTGGGTGTTCCTTGCGGACGATCAGCCGCATCCCCTGCGGCCGGCCCTTCAGGACGTCCCCGTCGAGCTCGGTGACCCAGGCTCCGTCGCGGATCTCATCTCCCGGTTCGACGGCCGCCGTCCATGCGTCGGGCGGGATCTTGAGGGCGGCCTGGTGGATGGCGTCGGTGATGGCCGTGCCGGCCGAGTACGACAGCCGCCTTCCCCGCTGAGCGAGCCATGCGAGGAAGTCGTGGGTGCCACCGCCGGAGTCGGTGCGGATCAGCGTCTGGCGTCCTCGTCGGTACTTCTTCGGTAGCTGGGCCAGGGCGAGTTGGGCCGTGGTGATGTGGTCGGCGGTGGTGTTGCTGCCCGCGTTCCCGGGCCGCAGCAGTGCGGCCACCGGCTCCCCGCTGCCGCTGCTTCCGTGATCGACGAACCCCATCAGCGGGTGATGTCCGAAGGTCTTCTTCCAGGTCGCGGCTGCGTCCTCCTTGTCGGAGTGGGCCAGTACCAGCACC
>NZ_JBHYWP010000221.1:0-1061 GCF_042751845.1 Streptomyces sp. NPDC059398
TCTTCGGGGTGGCGAAGCTGAGAACTTAAGCGCCAGTAAACGGCGGTGGTAACTATAACCATCCTAAGGTAGCGAAATTCCTTGTCGGGTAAGTTCCGACCTGCACGAATGGCGTAACGACTTCTCGACTGTCTCAACCATAGGCCCGGTGAAATTGCACTACGAGTAAAGATGCTCGTTTCGCGCAGAAGGACGGAAAGACCCCGGGACCTTTACTATAGTTTGATATTGGTGTTCGGTTCGGCTTGTGTAGGATAGGTGGGAGACTGTGAAGCGGCCACGCCAGTGGTTGTGGAGTCGTCGTTGAAATACCACTCTGGTCGTGCTGGATGTCTAACCTCGGTCCGTGATCCGGATCAGGGACAGTGTCTGATGGGTAGTTTAACTGGGGCGGTTGCCTCCTAAAGAGTAACGGAGGCGCCCAAAGGTTCCCTCAGCCTGGTTGGCAATCAGGTGTTGAGTGTAAGTGCACAAGGGAGCTTGACTGTGAGACCGACGGGTCGAGCAGGGACGAAAGTCGGGACTAGTGATCCGGCAGTGGCTTGTGGAAGCGCTGTCGCTCAACGGATAAAAGGTACCCCGGGGATAACAGGCTGATCTTCCCCAAGAGTCCATATCGACGGGATGGTTTGGCACCTCGATGTCGGCTCGTCGCATCCTGGGGCTGGAGTCGGTCCCAAGGGTTGGGCTGTTCGCCCATTAAAGCGGTACGCGAGCTGGGTTTAGAACGTCGTGAGACAGTTCGGTCCCTATCCTCTGTGCGCGTAGGAATATTGAGAAGGGCTGTCCCTAGTACGAGAGGACCGGGACGGACGAACCTCTGGTGTGCCAGTTGTCCTGCCAAGGGCATGGCTGGTTGGCTACGTTCGGAAAGGATAACCGCTGAAAGCATCTAAGCGGGAAGCCTGCTTCGAGATGAGTGTTCCCTCCCCCTTTGAGGGGTTAAGGCTCCCAGTAGACGACTGGGTTGATAGGCCAGATGTGGAAGCCCGGTAACGGGTGGAGCTGACTGGTACTAATAGGCCGAGGGCTTGTCCTCAGTTGCTCGCGTCCACTGTGTT
>NZ_JBHYWP010000222.1:0-1015 GCF_042751845.1 Streptomyces sp. NPDC059398
GCCCTCTGGTCGGGGGGTTGCGGTATTGCCATTGATGGACCGCTACGTGGTCATTGGGGCGCCTTGCGATCGTACGCACCAGACACCGCGCGGCCGCCCTTCGGGCAACGACGGCACTCTGACGACAGCCCCTAGCCCTTGCGGCAGGATGGTCCCGTGCCGAACCCTGATCCGAAACCCGGTCTGAACCCTGCCGCGATGCGCGAGCAGTACCGTTCCGTCGTCCTCGCGGAGGCGGACCTCGCCGCCGCTCCGATGGACCAGTTCGCCCGCTGGTTCGCCGACGCCGTGGCGGGCGGCCTGCACGAACCGAACGCCATGGTCGTCTCGACCGCGACCCCGCAGGGCGCCCCCTCCACCCGGATGGTGCTGCTCAAGCACTTCGACGCGGACGGCTTCGTCTTCTTCACCAACTACGGCTCCCGCAAGGGCCGTGAACTGTCCGCGAACCCGCAGATCTCGCTGCTCTTCCCCTGGCACCGGATCGCCCGCCAGATCACGGTCACGGGTACGGCGGCCCGTATCCCGCGCGCCGAGACCGAGGCGTACTTCCGTATCCGCCCGCACGGCTCGCAACTCGGCGCGTGGGCGAGCGCCCAGTCCTCCGTGATCGCCTCGCGGGCGGAACTGACCAGCCGTTACGACGCATTGGCGGCCCGCTACCCGGAGGGCACCGAGGTCCCGGTCCCGGAGGACTGGGGCGGCTACCGGGTGACCCCCGGCGCGGCGGAGTTCTGGCAGGGCCACGAGAACCGGCTGCACGACCGGCTGCGGTACGTGAGCACGGGGAGCGGGGAGACGGGCTCGGGGTGGCGGGTGGAGCGGCTCTGCCCCTGAGGAACTCTGCCCCTGGGGCCCGGGGCCGTCCCTGAGGGGCAGAGTTCCTCAGGGGGCCCGCTCCGCGCCCGGCGGCCCGCCGGGCCGGGAACGCAGAAACCCGCGGGCTCTGGTTCCTCCGTGGGGTGGAGCCGGCCGGACGTACCGGCGAGCCCGCGGGGCGGTGACGGCTTGGGAT
>NZ_JBHYWP010000223.1:0-1002 GCF_042751845.1 Streptomyces sp. NPDC059398
CCCGACCACCTCCCCCTCTCCCACGCCCAACAACGCCTCTGGTTCCTCAACCGCTTCGAAGGCCCCAGCGCCACGTACAACATCCCCCTCGTCCTGCGTCTGGACGGCCCACTCGACACCCACGCTCTGCGAGCGGCCCTCGCCGACCTGGTCGAACGCCACGAGCCGCTGCGTACGGTCTTCCCCGAGAGGGACGGAGCTCCCGAGCAGGTCGTCCTCGCCGCCTCGAACCATCCTCTCGACTTCCGGACAACCGACGTCACGGAGCCGGAGCTGGACGGCCTTGTCACACGCGCGGCGACCGAGCCGATCGACGTCGAGAGCCATACGCCGATCCGCGTCACCCTGCTGCGGCGGGATGCCCAGGCACACGTCCTGGTCCTGGTCGTCCACCACATCGCCGCCGACGGCTGGTCCCTCGCGCCCCTCGCCCGAGACCTCGGCCAGGCGTACCAGGCCCGCAGACACGGCACACCGCCCAACTGGGCACCGCTCCCCGTCCAGTATGCCGACTACACCCTCTGGCAGCACCACACCCTCGGCACAGAGACAGACCCCCACAGCCCCCTCAGCCGCCAACTCGGCTTCTGGCGACAGGAACTGGCGGATCTGCCCGAACTCCTCGAACTGCCCCTGGATCACCCGCGACCGGCAGTGACACAGCACACGGGTGACACCGTGCCCTTCCGGCTCGGCCAGGACGACCACCGGGGGCTCGCACAACTGGCCCGCTCATCCGGATGCAGCATGTTCATGGTGCTGCAGGCCGCCCTCGCCACCCTGCTCTCCCACCACGGAGCCGGGGACGACATCCCGCTGGGCACCGCGGTAGCCGGCCGGTCCGACGAGGCTCTCGACCACCTCATCGGGTTCTTCATCAACACCCTGGTGCTGCGTACGGACCTCACGGGCGACCCCACCTTCCGCGAACTCCTCCACCGCACCCGCACCACCAACCTCACCGCCTACACCCACCAGGACCTCCCCTTCGAACGACTCGTG